>JAATGW010000166.1 GCA_015654495.1 Chitinophagales bacterium | reverse complement strand
TTACGGGTAAGCCGCTGGCGAAACGTTCTCCCATAACTTTTACTATCCCTGATGGAATAAATCCCATCGCCAGCATGATGCGGCAGAAAACGGCAAAATAATGAAACCATTTGTTTCACTTTGCTTCATGATATATATGGTTAAGTCTGCCTGATAAATACATAAAATAAAAATTGAGTAGATGGGGCACTGTTAGTTTTGTGTTTTGTTGCTTCTTTTATCCATACCAATAGCTTAATACGGGAGAACTTACTTATTTAAAAGCACTTTGAAATACAAAGTAAACAAAAATAAATTACATGTTAAAACAATAATACATTAGTAATTAATCCATGATTTCCAATATTGAATGCGATCGGTTTTGGGCCATGAGGTAGAGGAATATATAATAAGCAGACGAAACCGATTTCTTTTTATCCAACGGGGCGATGTGGGAATGGTTTCATCGACTTCGCGTTATCGCCTGGGGAGATGTTAATTATTAAAGTTGGTCATTCAAATATCGTTGGCAGTTTTAAGACAAGAATACAATTGCGAATACGGGCATCAGCCGATAATATAATTTATTCTTCGATTTATACCAGCCTGATTGATGAAAATTGTTTTAGTATGTCGTCTGAATATGTCAAGGATAGCTACTGGTTAAAAAATATTTTAATACTACAATAGTCCGGTTTCCGACCTTGGCTTTTTAAAATTAAGTTAGTGCTCTTGTTTCTGGCCGCATTTTAGCCACAGAAGCCCGGCGAAGGCGGCGAGTGGACGGAACACAGAATATCCGTACAGTATGAAGCCCGCCACGTTGTTTGCATTCCATGGAAAATTAAATAAATTCAGAATGTATTGTTGAAAAACTTCGGGCTTCGCTCGATGAAATTGAATCTAAAAAACGGAGATCTCGGTTGTATATTTTTCCGATGATAATAAGAAGCAAATTTATCTGCTCGGACGTTATTTTAAGGGTAAGAAAAATTTATTTGACTTACCGGAAAACGCCAGAAAGAAGTTGCTGCGTGATATAAATCTGCGGGTCTTGAAGAGTATTTCGTTGTAAAACGCTCCCAACGAAAAGCGGGCACAACGTATTAAAAATAATAATTTTCCTTTCGGGCTTAATAATTTTTGCCGTTGGAATATTCCAGATTTAGCAAGGAAGTTTTTGGGTTGGTATAGGAACGATGTTCGATATTTTTATTGTATGTGAAGGAGGGTAGAAAGCAATTTTGCTGGGTTATTAATTTTCGGTAGTTATTTCAGACGAAATTTCACTAGGAAAAGATTTAAATTCATCAGAACTGAAAATTAAAGGGGTAAAAAATCCACACAGTACTGACTTCAGGTAATATTGACTAAGGAATCAACCATCTGCGCGGAACGCTTTCGAGATCCGCAATTTAGACCGGCTCTGGCTTTTTAATTTTAAGTTAGTACTTTGGTTGCCGGTACAAGCGGGCAGATGGAACAGGAAATATCATTCTGCGTGAAGCTGTCCACGTAGCAGGCAAGCATAAAGACATTTCACGATATGTCAATAACTGAACAATTAAAATTACTCTTAAACGAGACTTATGTTTCCGAGGATGGGGACGAATATAATATTGAATTGCTGCCAGGTTTGACAGAAGATGAAATTGACCATCTTGCAAAAGGTCTTCCAACAGGGCAAATTCCAAAGGAAATAAGGGAGCTTTTAAGTTTTACAAAAGGTTTTGAATTTTCCGGCCTTGACGAAATTACTTTTGACGGTGTAGGACAATTTGAGTTTGAAAACATCTTTCCATATTCAGTTCAACTGGGACACGATGGGTTTGGGAATTTTTGGATTTTAGATGTCGACTCAAAGGGAAATTGGGGCAACGTATTTTACGTTTGTCACGACCCGGCCGTAATTGTAAAGCATTCAGATAATCTTTCAGAGTTCATAAAACATATTGATGAATTTGGCAAGAACATGGAAAATTCAAATCTTAACATCATTCACGAAAAAACTGTTTTTGACATTTGGAAAAGCTACAATGGATTTACTGAAATTTATGAGGCAAGAAAATCCAGCGACACACTACTTAAAAATTTTGCTTTGACGCTGGCTGACAACTTTGTTGTTGCAGATCTGAGAAACAAACCAAACAAATCAGGCTTCGCCTGGGGAAAATTTGGCCCCGATCTGGACAAAGCAATAAAATGTAATGACGAATTAATTTGGGGCATTGAAAAGCCGGAGAAAAAAGGTTTCTTTTCAAAACTATTCTGATGGCAGAAAAAATACATGTTCATCACAAAAACATATGGCAAAGGGGGCCGCAGAATATACTAGCGGTCCGCAACGGCGATTGAACTGCTGTCTTGTTGTTTCAATATTAAGTTAGTACTATTGTATATGTCCATAAACAAACTGATCGCGGATTGTCACTTACTCGTGCATCTGTAATATGCAAAAATTAAGCGTGCAAATTTTGAAAGAGTGTTTATGGTTAGCTTTTTCCGTGGCGCTGACGGTGCTATTGGCAGTATTCTTATTTGGTAAGTCGTCTCTGACCGGCAACCTGGATATCCATTTGCACGACACCTATTTTGTTATATCAAAATGGTATCTCCTGGCACCTCTGTTTCTAATTATAAATTTCATTGTATATTTTATAAGGGTTAGGAGAAGCGGATTTATTCAGGTAAGTAGCAATTGGATTTTTCTTTTTTCTGGTTTTTCTCTTATTATTGCTTTGACGATTCTGGCCAAATTGATTCCTCAGTTTTTTATTGGCGGCATCACATTGTATCCGCCATTGTCAGCACTTGGGCCAGATAAAGTGCCGGAAATGATGGAGAACTCAGTACTTGGATTTATCGCAAATATTATTGTAGTATTTCAGTCTCTGATTTTAATTGTGATCGTATTTTCTGTATATCGATGGGGAACACAAAACCGGAGAAACAATGCGCAATGAATCTGGTAGGAATTTATCCTGGTAGTGTTGTATTAGCTGCAACAACGGAACTTCTCGGTATCAGGTGGAAGAAAGAATTATTGGATTTCACTTTGTAACATCAAATTAAAATCATTAAAATTGTACCCATTCCAACCGAAATTCCAGTCGCAAATGACACATGAAATTCCAGAACTTCATAAACTCAACGCACATCTCAGGCCATAAATGACAGTTCCCAAAAAGCAATTCGTACTGATAACTATTTCCACAATTTTGTTTTATGCAACAGCCAGACTTTCATACGAGTATTTTTACAAGTGTACAATCGATCTCGTAAGATATTTTTCTAATGGAAGACTTTCGTTTTTTGGAAAGTATCCATTCTGGTTCTTTGGTGACCCGACATTTGGACTAATATTCGGTTCTATCCCTTTATCAGTATTTCTAACCTATTTGGTTTTAGAAACAGGTTTAGTTCAGCGTTTGTCTGGACAGTTTCAGTATACCTGATATTTTTTATGCTATTTTATTTCCTTAATTGTTATTTACAAAGTTTTCAGCTAATCGCTTCAAACGACTTATCTGGAACTGAACACGTTTTAAAATATAACTTGAGACAAGTAAACTTAAATCAGGTTTTTCTTAGAACCATTGTTTTTACAACTATAGCCACAGCGGGGATAAATTTTATTAAACGGTGTTTTGTGATAAAGAACCCTGTGCACAAAAATTGATTGCAATTGAACGGAAGGAAATAGTTGAATTTGCGGAAGTTCATGGGTTTGAAATTGTATTCAAACAGACAAATTGTTCATTTCCGCCCATGTCGCTGATATTGGAGGTATGCAATCCGGACGAACGGATATGAAATCGGTTCACCTTGGTGGGAACCCGCAGGCTGGCGTATTCTACTTAGTGACAGGATCGCGGGCTTGTGGTTTCAATTTAAAATTGTTAAAATTGTACCTTCCAACAGGACTATCAGAAACAGAAAGATAAGGAATTCCGTACTGCATAAAGCCCAGGCCGTTAAGCAGCGGATACTCCCGGTGCTGTTCGGTCGGGCTTTTTCCAATTCATTTATTTAAAAAATATAATATAATGAAATGTCTATTTTCTATTGGAATGATAGTTTTGGTTTTTAGTACAGGCAATGGACAATCTTTCGGCGATAGTAGCTTTTTAAAGAAAATTATTTTTAGCTCAGTTGAAGTAGCTCCCAAATTTCCGGAAGGTATAAAGGGATTCTATGGATTTATTGCAGATAACCTGAAATTTCCTCAAAACAGATTTTCAACATTTTCAAATAAGGTTGTAATAGCCCGGATAGCTATAAATGATGATGGCAGGATTGCATATGGCGAAATTGAAAAAGGAATAAACGAAGGATATAATAAGGCGGTGCTTGAAGCACTGGAGAAAATGCCTGATTGGAAGCCGGGATTACAAAATGGCAAGCCTGTTCCGGTTTGGGTTTCCATTCCAATACTCTTTGTAGATTAACCTGCTTGTTTTCAAATTAAAAATTTGAAAGAAAAGCGATCAACACATTCTGCAGAAATCTATTGGAGCTAACATCGTTGTTTAATGAAAAGAACTAAAATCGTGACTTGTGGCTTCAAATTAAAATCAGTAAAATTGTACCGCTCCCGCAAGGTGGAGGTAGCCAGGGTATCATGAAATTTGCGTACTGCGTAAACCCGCGGACCGTTAAGCAGAATTGGTCTGCTCCTTAATCCATTTTTATGATGAAGTATTTTATTTTACTAGGAACTGGTTTGTGTCTTTTCTCCGGCAATCTGTATAGCCAGGAACCCTCCTTTAAAGTATTTAATTATGATAATCCCCGTTCAAGCCTGAGATTTTCTCTGAATATTCCCAGGACCTGGGCTGAAGTTCAGGAACCGCATGGCAGCAGTTATATTCGAAGTTTTTTCGTTCTGGATAGTTTGGGAGGTGCTTCCAAAAGTCTGTGTTTAGACAGCGTGAAATATAAATTAAGGTATTTTTCTGTTCCTATTCCTGAAGCTATGGAGAAAATGGGTTTTATAGCACGGGGTAATGACCTGTTTCAATTTGAGTATAACGATTTTATCAACCTTGTAGTTGGCTTTGAAATAAAGGGAAATAATTATACAGGTTTAAACTGTTCTTTCAGATCGAATCTTCCTTGTGAAAAAAAGAAATCAAAGAAGAAAGCCGGAGAAATTCAATTTTTATTTTTTACAAATGGACATGAAACAGTTTGTTTGCAAAATAATGGTATTGCTTTACCGGAGGAAGAGCTAAAAGAAATTGAGAAGACATTTCAGTTTAACTAACATCGGGCAAACTTGCAGAAAGGCAAAGCGTTGTGCATCATTTATATTTATGACAAAGTCACTAAGAATAGCTTTATTTTTTAGTCCGGACCGAATTGTGTCATTCCCAGATTAATTTTAAAAACGACACTTCGTTTAGAGTTTATTCGCATTCTCTTTTCACAGTTATTGACAGTACTTTTCAACTTACAAAGAATCCGGAATTTGAGATTCGTTTTTGGACGCAATTTGCTAAAACAATGAAGCGGCAATTGTTTGTTTTGTCTTTAAGTAAAGGAGGTATCTGGTCTGGAAGGCTATTTGAAAAAACATATAAAGACATAGACACTCTAGTTGAGAAGCAGGTAGATCAATCAAATTTGAAATCCTTGTGGAAGGAATTGCGCAGGAATAATATTCAGGAATTACCAGACGAAAATGAAATTCGCGATAAGTCCGGCGAAGAAATAAATCTTCGGGTATTTCATGGGATAACGGTGGTATGTGAACTTATCAGCAAGCAAAGTAAACGCAGCTACCGGTACTATGCACCAAAGAGTCATTCAGACGAATTCAAATATATAAAAGAGTACAAATCGGTTGTGCGGATAACAAGCGCAATCTTTAAATACTGCGGAATTCCGCTTAGGTATATTTCCTGACTAAAATGGCAGGCAATGTCTGATTTGTTTAATGCGATGCGGAGGAATATTTCATCTACAGACTCTTGGCGAACGGATAAATAATAAAATTCACGAAATGTATAAATTCGCGGGCTGTAAACCACTACTTTACATATACTATGCTGAACCTTTTTTGGGAAAAAAAGCGAATTGTAGTTAAGGATTCGGACATTTATATTGACAACCTAAACGAGAATTTAGGTAAAGCAATTGAAATGGAATTTGTTATTGCGCTAACCTTCCGGGAGGTAAAGGTTTATGAGAATAATACGTTGATCCGGAATTTTAGAATCGAGGCGTTAGATACTAATTCAGGTTTATCAGATCAATTTTTGCATTGTTCGGTTCGTATTTTAACAAACAGTGCTGTAATGGTTGATGGAGTAATTTCCAAAAGTCGTTTATCGATTCCCGGACGTACTGATAAAGAATATGAGGCCTTGAGATTTCAACCATTTTTTCTTTCGAATGCAGACGAAAAAAATATTCAATTATTTGGAAAAGGCCTTTTTGAGCGCGGACTTCATTTTGCAGGAAGCGTTACTCCAAAAGATGTAAGATGCATTTGTGTATGTGACTACTGCAAACAATCATTTACGATACAACATTTTCATGCAGGGTTTTCAGAAGTTCAATATTTTTACTCGAGCAATAGCAGAGAAATTTTGATTGTCCCTTACGATGCTATTAAAAACATACCACAACAATTGCAGGAGATAATTGACTTGAGTTTGTTAAATGAAGTTGAAAGTAAGTTACCTAAGACAATCGATGGAAGTTTTAGATATTATAATTCGTTTAAGTGCCCGCATTGTTTGAGCCCATTTATAGACTTTGAGGCAAACAAAAAATTGCGACCCAAAGAATATTATGGGAATATTTTAGTAAATCATGCACCCCGGTACTGGACGGAGCCAAATGAAAGCTGACACTGGAAAACATGTACAACGGTCAAACAAAAAGCCAGTCAGTGGCAGATCCCAGGGCTTGTTTTAATTTTAAGTTGGTAATAATGTGTATGCGGATGTGAGAGCAGATAGGCAGGAGTTTGCCGCACTGTATCAATCGCGGGCCTTTAGCTGTAACTCAATATAAACCCAAATATTTGATGTGACTTTATATCTGATAAGCGGATTAGGCGCAGACAGGCGTGTATTCAAAAGAATGACCTTTCCTTCTGATTGTAAGGTGATTTATATTGAATGGTTACCTGTTACTGAAAATGAAACTTTGGCTGAATATTCTTTGAAACTTTCCACACAGGTTAATGCGACAGAAAAATTTGCTATCATCGGACTGTCTTTCGGAGGGATTGTAGCAATTGAACTTTCCAGGTTACTTCATTCTGAAAAAGTAATTCTTATTTCAAGCGTTTCTACACGGCAGGAGATACCCAGTCTGTATCGAGCTTTCGGAAGCTTTAGAGTTCATCGTTTAATCCCATCCATCTTTTTAAAAAAGGCCAACTTTATTGTATATTACTTATTTGGTTTGAAGACTGAGGAAGAGAAGAGGCTTTTACGTGAAATCATATACGACTCTGATATAGACTTTTTAAAGTGGGCTATTGATGTTTTACTTACCTGGAGTAACAGAACCAGGCCAGGGAACCTTGTTCATATACATGGAACAGATGACAAACTTTTGCCAATCTCCGGCATAAATGCGGATAAACGTGTGGAAGGCGGTGGTCATCTGATGGTATACTCGCACGCAGATGAAATCAGCAAAATTTTGACTGAGGTACTGGGTTTTAGCCAACATCGAATTTAAATAGGGCCTGCTGTTTTAGTGTCCGCTACGCAAAGATCAACTCCTTCCTGTTTATAGGAAGAAAAGTGGGTTAGCAGCCATATTTATCGATCTGTCAGGAGCGTCCTGTACAGTTAAATTATTCTGGAATTAAGATATAGTCCCCCAATTTTTATCCTTGTGCCTCTCTGAAAATGAGAAACAAATTTCATTTACAGAACGCTCCTGAGCTTTCTTTTCCAGGTGAACTTTAAATATAAATTTCTATAGCCATTCTAATTGATAGCACCACGAAC
>JAATGW010000461.1 GCA_015654495.1 Chitinophagales bacterium | reverse complement strand
ACAACACGAGGCAATACTTACCGGTGGAATGATGATCGTATTTTCAAACTGGTGATCTTCCGATATTGTACCACCGAACTTCTTCAGCAGGGTAGCATTGCTTTCCAGAAGGGTTTCCTTTCGCCCGCAATCAAACCAGTTTTTTACTTTAAAAGAACGGAAATCGGCTCCGGCTTTTATCATGCATTCAAGAGCATCGGTTAAACTGTATTCATCATAACTTTTGATACCGTCTCTCAGGTTATTTTCAAGGCAACTGAAAAGCAACTGCGTTTCCTTGATCTTATAGATCCCGACAATCGCCATATTTGATTTTGGTATCTGTGGTTTTTAGACGACGCGGGTAATAACAGAATTTTCATCAATTTCAGCTACACCGAAATTCCGGGGATCATCTACTTTTTTTACCCCCAATTGCGAGCCTTCACGGGTGATAAAATCATTTACATCGTATTCACAAATGGTATCGCCGAGTACAATGAATATTTCATCATCAGCTACATAATCCCTGGTAAGAAAAATCGCATGACCGAGACCGTGACGATCATTCTGATGAATAAAATGAAAATCGAGGTGGGGATACTTGAGCTTTACATAATCC
The DNA here is from genome assembly GCA_015654495.1 of Chitinophagales bacterium. Taxonomy (GTDB): domain Bacteria; phylum Bacteroidota; class Bacteroidia; order Chitinophagales; family Chitinophagaceae; genus Pollutibacter. The sequence goes on along the minus strand of JAATGW010000461.1, from coordinate 3,443 downwards.
TGTATCTTATCGCCAAGATATCCCACTACCAGCACATACTGATTGATGCCGGCCTCCTGCAACTGATCAATGATAATACTCAGGATTGTTTTCCCTGCAAGCGGTATCAGCGCCTTCGGCTGCGTATATGTATGCGGCCTGAGTTTTGTTCCGGCACCTGCGACGGGAATAATGGCTTTCATTAATTATTCTTTAAAAATGAGGATGTAAAATAGGCAAATTTGAATTGAATCAAAATTGCACTGGTCCAGAGGAAAACGAAACTGATTTAACGCTGACTTGCAATCAACAGATTTAGATCAGTATACTTCAGGTTGAAACGCTGGCTCAGATGAATATTTGTGAGCGCACCCTTAAACAAATAAATGCCTGTCCGGATATTGAATTTATGCCATACCAATTTTTCAAGTCCTCCTTCATCACCTATTTCAAGTAATAAAGGCATCAGTACATTACTTACCGCCTGTGAAGCAGTACGTGCAAAACCAGAAGGAATATTCGGTACGCAATAGTGAATTACACCATATTTTGTAATCACGGGTTGCTCATGTGAGGTTATTTCAGATGTTTCAAAACAGCCGCCCCTGTCGATACTCACATCAACGATCACGCTTCCGGGCCGCATCGCTGCAACCATTTCTTCTGTAACCACAATCGGCGTTCTCCCTCCACTCGACGATAAAGCTCCCACCGCAACATCACATGTTTTAAGTTGTTTGGCAAGAATTTTCGGTTCGATAACGGAAGTCCACAAACGTGCACCCATATTATTCTGAACCCGTTTCAGCCTGTAGATATTATTGTCAAATATTTTTACACTGCCACCAACAGCTAATGCAGTACGTGCTGCGTATTCGCCTACAATTCCCGCACCGATGATGATCACTTTTGTTGGCGGGATACCTGATATCCCTCCAAGCAGAACGCCTTTACCTTTATTGAAGTTACCAAGGTATTGACCCGCTATCAGCATTACTGCACTACCGGCAATTTCACTCATGCTCCGCACAATCGGGTTATGCCCGGAATCATCTTTCAGATTCTCAAAAGATAATGCCGTTATTTTCTTCTCCATCATCTTTTCCAGGATATGGGTTTTCATCACAGGAAGATGAATCGGAGAAATTATCGTTTGATTTACTTTCAGAAACTGAAGATCGGCATCGCTGACAGGTGCAGATTTTATGATAAGATCAGTTTCAAATACTTCCTTTTTTTCATATGCGACTTTTGCTCCGGCGTCGCTGTATTCCTTGTCTGAAAAGTGAGCTCCTTCACCAGCCTTCTGCTCTACAACAACTCTATGACCATTACTTACCAGCACCGCCACAGCGTCCGGGGTAAGGGCAATTCTGTTCTCCTGGAAATCCTCCTCCCGCGGAATGCCGATAAACAGATTGGAGCCTTGTGGTTTGATATCCAGCGTTTCTTCCAGCGTTTCATAACTGATTGAAGAACTGACAAATGGCTTTCCGGTAGACATGCTGGTTTATTATGGCGGTAATTTACAAATTCCCTTCGGGAAACAGTAATTTAAGGCCCCTCATTCCTGCATCAACAGCAGAAATATAAACATGTACAGTGTCATCAGGAAAAAGATCAGGGGCTTTTTCAGGCCACTCCACAAAGCAATAAGACCCGGAATAGATGCAGTCCTCGATCCCTGCCTGTATTGCTTCCTCTTCATCCTTTACCCTGTACAGATCAATATGATAAATATCGTTCTGTATTAATCCGCTTTGAAAGCTATACTCATTTACAAGTGAGAATGTGGGACTGCCAACAACTGAGCTAACACCCTTTATATCACAGAGTGCATGTATAAATGTTGTTTTACCTGCTCCCATTTCACCGTGAAATGCAAAAACACGGTAAGCTCCAACGGCCTTCCAGAACTCTGCCGCGATTTGCCGGATAGTATCTAAACTGAACACAAACTCCATGTTCTTAAAAAAGCAAATATATTGAGAAGAGCACTGACACACCCCCGTATTTCGGGGTCAGTTCATCAATAACAGGAGCAGTTCTGAATATTTCCACGCCGGTTGTACCTTTACAGGATGCAGACTGTACAATGGAAAATAGAAGGGATGACCTGCTCGAATTGTGCTTTAACAATTAATAAGTTTCTTGAAAAACAGGGCCAGCTGAATATAAAAGTGAATCCACTTGACGGAGATGTGAGTTTTGATACCAATGATCCGGCCCTCAAAGAAAAACTAATTCTTGGTATTGAGGGTTTGGGGTATTCGGTACTACAGCCTGAAAATGGAGAGGTTAAAAAGTCCAAACGCTTTTTCAGAACCCCATTACAGTATTTTCTTTTTTGCCTTCCTTTTACTTTATTACTGATGTTGCATATGCTGGAAAACTGGATTCATATTCACTGGCTGATGAATCCATGGGTGCAACTGGCTATCTGTGTTCCTGTATTTATTGCCGGTATGAAATACTTTGGCCTAAGCGCCATTAAAAGTATCCGTAATGGCATCCCGAATATGAATGTACTTATAGCCATCGGCGCTACTGCTGCTTTTATTTACAGCCTTACCGGTACTGTTATGAACTGGGGACCTGATTTCCTGTTTTATGAAACCACGGCCACCATTATCACTCTTGTGTTTTTCGGGAACTATCTTGAAGATGCATCAGTTCAATCAACTCAACGTTCACTAAAAAAACTGGCGCGATCACAGAAAGTAATGGCAAATATGATTGCTTTTGATGGTGATCATCAGGAAGTGATTTTACCGATAGAAAATACTCACCTTAAAAATGGAGACCTCGTTTTAATAAAGACTGGTGAACAGGTACCGGCTGATGTGAAAATACTTTGGGGTGAAGCACAGGTGAATGAATCACTGATTACAGGTGAAAGTGTACCTGTTTTCAGGCAGGCAAAAGATAAGCTGATCGGTGGAAGTATAATCGAATCAGGAACGGTGAAGGCCCAGGTGACGGCTGCCGGAGAAGACACAGTTCTTTCAGGTATTCTCCGCCTTATCAGGAAAGCGCAAAATGAGAAACCACCGGTGCAGCTGCTGGCAGACCGGATCAGCGGAATTTTTGTACCTGTAGTTCTTGGGATAGCCTTACTGACGCTGATCTTAAACTGGGCTATTCTCGGCGATTTTACCATTTCCCTTATGCGAAGCATTGCTGTGCTCGTTATTGCCTGCCCTTGCGCCATGGGACTTGCTACTCCCGCAGCGCTTGCTGTAGGTCTGGGTCGCGCGGCGAGGTCAGGAATTCTTTTCCGCAACACAACATCTTTGGAAACATTCAGCAATATAGAGCAGGTAGTATTTGACAAGACAGGAACCCTGACGACAGGTCAGTTTACAATTGCTGATTATAAGGTGATAAATATACCAGACGAAGATTTCAGAAATATCTGCTGGTCAATGGAAAAATATGCAGCTCATCCTATTGCTTCATGCATT
>JAATGW010000626.1 GCA_015654495.1 Chitinophagales bacterium | reverse complement strand
TGCTCACATTTTTAAATGATATGGAGGGCAGGGAGTCGGCGAACTGGTATCCCGCAATTCAATACCTGGGCACAAAAGGGTTTTTCCCGACCTATGAGGCATTACCTAATAAAAAGCTGACGCGTGCACTCGCGGAAAGATGGGCTGAGCATTTGCAGTTTTGGAATCAAAAAGTGGATTGGGATGCAAATAACCAGGCGATGAAAACGCTGAAAGCAGAGGAAGCGGATGGTGAACCGGTGACTGCAGATGCGTTTATTGGGATGATTAAAAGATTACTTCAGCTTGCAGGCGAACCCGAACTGTTGCGGCAAAAATTGCGGATAAAAAACAATGTCGCCATTACGCGCGGTGATGCAGCGAGGCTGATTTTTGAAACAATTCCGATTGTACAATCAAAACGCCGGACGTAAAAAATAAAGATGAACAGACTCCTGATAATTTCATTGCTGCTGTTCTGCTATTGCGGACCCACATCCGGTCAGCAAAAGCTCAATGTCCTGTTTATTTGCGTGGATGATATGCGGCCGGACCTGAAATGTTATGGCGATAAAATCGCGATAACTCCGAATATCGATCAGCTTGCAGGGAGCGGAATTCTTTTTGAGCGTGCCTATTGCCAGCAGGCTTTATGCGCTCCTTCAAGAGCTTCTTTAATGACGGGTTTGCGGCCTGATACATTACCTATTCCTTCTGAGAATATTCATTTCAGAACGGTATTGCCAAATGTTGTAACACTACCACAATTTTTTAAACAACAGGGATATCATGCGCAGGCATTTGGAAAAGTGTATCATGCTTACCCACCTCAGCCCGATAAAATTTCATGGACCGTGCCTGAGCGCATGCTGGATATTCCCAAAAGAGATGAATACCTGCGCCCCGAAAATCGGGTAAGAGGATTTATCAACCCGATGGAAAAAGGCAGGTCCACAGAATTTATTGAAACGGTGGATGAAGGATACCAGGATGGGCAGGTGGCGCTGGCAGCAATGGAAACGCTTGACACGATCAAACATAAACCATTCTTTCTGGCTGTTGGATTCAAAAGACCGCATCTTCCTTTTACAGCACCAAAGAAATACTGGGATATGTATAACCGGGATACAATACCCTTACCCGCAGATAACAGGTATCCTGATGATGAGGAAACGATGCGAAAGCTTCGCTACGATTGGCAGCCTGATAATGGCGAAATGAGAAACTATACGGACATACCATCCCGGGGCGATGTGCCGGATGAGAAAGCGAAAGAACTGATACATGGATACTATGCATGTATCAGCTATATCGATGCACAGGTCGGACGCCTGTTGAAAAAGCTCGATGATTTGGGCTTGCGTGAAAAGACCATCGTGATATTGTGGTCTGACAACGGATACCTGCTTGGTGAACGGGGCTTGTGGGGGAAAAAAGATAATTCCGAAAAATCAACACGTGTTGCTTTAATAATGCGCGTACCGGGCATAAAACAGCCGGGTGCAAAAACCAGTGCACTGGTAGAATTGGTCGATATTTTTCCGACGCTGACCGAATTGTGTGGAATTCAGTTTTCCGGCCCTTTACAAGGTACGAGTATGGTCCCTCTGCTGAAAAACCCCGGAATGCAATGGAAAAAAGCTGCCTACAGCAGTTTTCCCAGAAACAATAATAAGGCCATGGCATATACAGTGAGAACTGATAATTACCGCTATCACGAATACAGGGAAAAGCAATCGGGTAAGTTGATCGCACAGGAATTATATGACATGCGTAACGACATTTTTGAGAAAGTGAATCTGGTTAATGATAAAAATTACCATCAGATTGTTGTGGCACATGCAGGATTGCTTAAAGATGGCTGGAGGGCTGCTTTGCCTTAACCCATTGTTTTTGTGATCATGATTTAACGGTGAGATTCAAATAGCAATAATTAATTAAATGGTTCAGCATATCGGTGAGGGTTCCGGACAAATAAAATGATATGATAAAAAAAATATGGATGATTTTTTTCTGGATCGGCATTCCGGGTATACACCTGAATGCTCAAAACCAGAACAAACCGAATATCATCATCATACTTGCAGATGATCTTGGCTATGGCGATCTCAGTATCAACGGCGGGCTTGTACCGGTACCGGCACTGGAAAAGCTCGCAAGTGAAGGAATGCGTTTTACTGACTTTCACACTAATGGCGCCGTTTGTTCACCCACCCGCGCTGCATTGTTAACTGGCAGGTATCAGCAACGTATGGGTATTGAAAAAGCGCTTGCTGAAAACGACCAGGGATTGGGAGATCCAAAATTTAAAAAGGAAGTCACGCTTGCAAAATACCTGCAACAGGCAGGCTATTATACAGGGGTTTTAGGGAAATGGCACCTCGGTTCTTCCAAAGGACAAAGTCCCCTCCAATATGGTTTCGATGAATTCCATGGTGTGTTGCATGGATCAAACGATTATATCTCTAAAGTAACGAATCAGGGTACTTACGATTGGTGGGAAAATGACAAACTAGTACCAACGAAAGAATACAACACCAGACTCATTACCGATCATGCAGTGAAGTTTATTCAATCAAACAAGGATAGGCCTTTCTTTTTGTATGTGGCAGAGAATGCGATTCATTTTCCCTGGCAGGGCCCGGGAGACACGGCTTTTTTCAAGGAAGGCACACGTTACGACAAAGTGGAAGGGTTATTAAATAAATTAGGTCAGCATACTCCCACTGAAGTGCAATCTGTTGTTCGTGACATGATCGTGGAAATGGATAAAAGCATTGGCAGGATCATGGAAACGATAAAAGAGTTGAAACTGGACAACAATACGCTCGTATTGTTCTGTTCCGACAATGGTGGTATTCTTTCATACAACGGCGGATATCACTCTATCTCTTCCAACAAACCTTATCGCGGAGAAAAAGGAAATGTATACGAAGGCGGGCATCGCGTTCCGGCAATTGCATGGTGGCCTGGCAGGATCAGGCCAGGTGCTGTTTCAGCCGAAACAATAATGACCATGGACATCACTCCCACATTGCTGGAGCTGGTGGGTACCGATAAAAACAAAATCGTAAACAAACTGGACGGTCAGTCAATATCATCATTGCTTTTTGCTGACAAAAAAATACCACAAAGGAAATTATTCTGGCGGCACAGGGAATTGTATGCCGCAAGGCAGGGTGCGTGGAAACTCGTAAAGACCAAAGAAGGAACCGTTGAATTATATAACCTCGAAAAAGATATCGCTGAAAAAAATAATCTGGCCGGCAGCAACCAACAACTAGTGAAAGAAATGCTTGCGGACCTGGATACCTGGATAAAAGATGTTTATTCTGATAATTAAGATTGCGTTTATGAAAAAAAAATCTATTTGTTATTTGAGCCTCTTCATCATTGTGCATTTGTTTATACAAGCGGATATCGTAGCACAAAAAATTGATCCCGCTTCACCCCTGATGCTTGCCGGTAAATGGGTGCCGGATGATCCCGCAAAAATTGATTTCGAACATTTACCGAGGCTTGCTAAAAGCGATCACGTTATTGTTCACGACGTTCGCGATCAGGATGGTCACCGTGTAAATCAGCACAACTATCTTGTTCACTATGATGGCTTGTACTGGATCATGTGGAGCGATGGTCCCGGTGAGGCCAGGACCCCAGCGGGCCAGCACCGTAACCGGGTTCCTGGGCATGACAGGGCGCGTCAAAAAATTTCATATTCCACCAGCAAAGACGGATTGAAATGGACCGACGCAAAAGATATTACAGATACACCTCCTGCACCGGAAGGCTGGATTGCACGGGGCTTCTGGGTGCGGGAAGGAAAATTACTTGCACTGGTGAGCAGTTATATTGCACCGGGATATCATGGCGCCGGGCTTGCATTACATGCTTTTGAATGGGATAAAGCAAGCAGTAAATGGACACATCTCGGCATTGCATATGAAAATACACTGAATAATTTTCCACCTGCAAAACTACCCTCCGGTGAATGGATGATGATACGCCGGGACAGTTCTCAGAATGTGTACACCATGTATGGTGGTACAAAAGCTTTCAATCAATGGGAATCAATTCCTGTAGTAAAATATGGCAGAACGGATTTCCGGGCGGAGGAGCCCAGCTGGTGGATATTACCGAACAATACGCTTGCCGCTTTATACCGGGATAACAAGCACAGTGGATTTTTATACCGCGCTTTTTCAGAAAACAATGGCAAAAGCTGGAGTGATCCTGTGAAAACAAACTTTCCCGATGCCACATCTAAATTCAACGCGGTGAGGTTGAAAGATGGCAGGTACGTGCTGGTCTCAAACCCTAATCCTAAAAAACGTGATCCGATGACACTTGCTGTCAGCGATGATGGTATCGTATTTAATAAAATGATCTATCTCGTCGGCGGACGGCATATTGATTATCCTGATATCATGGAGCACGATGGTTACATCTTCGTTGCCTTTGCCAGCGCAAAACAAACTGTGGAAGTGATCCGTGTAAAAATTACCGATATGGATAAAGTATCAATGCCGGTGAACCCTCTTGTGGTAAAATAAAAACCGTCTGCACAGCTAAGAATAAATTGATCTGAACAGGTGGATTCAATTTCACTGAACGTATATTGACCTTCGCTGAAGCTTTAAAAAATAATCGACTATGCGTGATCGTAATATTTTTAAATCATCCGGTTTTCTTTTAAACACTGAAATTTTTAATTCAACAATCATGATTAGATTCCCTGAGAAATTGAAAAATACGGTCAGGCTCTGTTTTGTAAGTGGTCTGTTATGTTTCTCTCTGTTTTCATCGGCACAAAAGAAAGCAGTAAAACAAACTGCGAAACCTGTGAAAGTTGATCTGCTGAAAGATCCGCGTTCACCGATCATGCTGGCTGGTGATTGGGTTCCCGATGATACCCATAAGATCGACTATGATAAGCTACCCCGTGTCCCTGCCAATTACCGGGTAGTAAACGATGTACATCAGACCAGAGGCGTTAACCAGCACAATTATTTAATTCATTACGGCGGAAAATTCTGGCTGATGTGGAGCGATGGCCCCGGCGTGGAAGACCGCGTGGGTCAACGGGTGAAATATGCAACAAGTGATGATGGATTGAACAGGAGTTTTCCCGAATTTATGACTCCGCCACCCCCCGGAACTGAACGCAACGCATGGTATGGTACCCGTAGCGATAAAGGTTTTCGCTTTATTGCCCGTGGTTTCTGGGAACGCAATGGCGAACTCATCGCCCTGGCTTCACTCGATGAAGCCGCTGATTTTTTCGGCCCGAGCCTGGAACTCAGGGGTTACCGTTTAGATCAGAAAACACAACAATGGCAGGACATCGGCGTGATCTTCGACGACGCGATTAACAACTTTGCACCGGAAAAATTAGCGACCGGCGAATGGATGATGTCACGCCGTAAGTATGGTTATAAAACATCAGGAGTTGAGGTACTGATTGGCGGTGTTAATAAAATAACGGACTGGCAGTCCTTTCCTATTTCAGGTTCCGCCGGCGAATTATCTGCCGAAGAACCAAACTGGTGGTTACTGCCCGACAGCAATCTGGTATCGGTGTTCAGGGATAATAAGGGAAGTGGTTTTCTTTTCCGTTCGTTCTCTTCCGATAATGGACGTACATGGAGCACGCCCGTACGCACCAACTTCCCCGATGAACGTTCCAAATTTGCAAGCACCAGATTGAAAGATGGCAGGTATGGAGTGGTATCGAATGCCAATCCTAAAAAACGGGATCCCATGGTGATTTCTTTAAGCGATGATGGTGTCGTATTCAATAAAATGTACTACCTCACCGGCGGAAGGCATATAGATTATCCGCATATAATTGAACACGACGGGTTTTTGCTGATTGCTTTTGCCGGAGAAAAACAATCTGTTGAAGTGATGAAAGTCCGCATCAGTGACCTTGATAATATTTCAATGATTTCACAAAAATGAAGAGACCAATATTCATTTCTCTGGCATTGATCTTTACAGGGATTTTTGCGGACGCACAATCGAAGTATAATGTTTTATTTATTGCCGTTGATGGCTTGCGCCCTTCTGTATTGGGTTGTTATGGTAATGGATTTGTAAAAACACCCAACATAGACCGGCTGGCAAAACGAAGCCTCATATTCACTAATGCATTTGCTCAGGAAGCCAGTTGCGCTCCTTCCAGAGCATCGTTGATGACAGGTCTGCGGCCAGATACCTTGCGGATCACATCAGGCAATGTTCATTTCAGGTCAAGAGTTCCTGATATTGTCACCCTTCCGCAATTATTTAAACTGAACGGATATTATACACAGGCCTTCGGACTTGTTTACCATGCGCATCCCGCACAGCCGGATGATCTGTCGTGGACAAAACCGGAGCGACTGCTGGATATTCCCAAACGTGATGAATACCTTTTGCCTTCCAACCGGGTAAGAGGGTTTATCAACCCGATGGAAAAAGGCAAAGCCACAGAATCTGCGGAAGCACCTGACAATGCTTACCAGGATGGACAGGTAACACAGCTCGCGGTTGAAACGCTGGAAGACATCAAGGACAAACCTTTTTTTATTGCAGTAGGATTTAAACGACCACACCTTCCATATACATCTCCGAAAAAATACTGGGATTTGTATGATCATAATACCATCCCGCTTCCTGCCGACAGAAAATTTCCGGATTGCACGCCACAACAGGCAGCATTACGTTACACATGGTCTGACACTGCCGGTGAAATGAGGGCATATACTGACATGCCCAAAAAAGGTCCGTTGACAGACGATCAGATGAGGGAAGTGCTTCATGGTTATTATGCTTCGCTCAGTTATGTTGACAATCAGGTTGGCCGCTTGATGCAGACACTGGATTCATTGCAGTTGCTGGAAAATACGATTGTAGTTTTATGGGCCGATCATGGAATTCATTTGGGAGAACGTGGACTTTGGGGAAAGAATGATGTAACAGACGATGCCACAAGAATTCCTTTACTAATTGCTGTGCCGGGAATGCGCAGTGCGGGCCGTAAAACAAATGCGCTTGTAGAAACTGTTGACGTATATCCTACGCTGACAAGCCTTTGCAATTTGCAGGCACCTGAAATTTTACAGGGAACAGGTGTAACCCCTTTGCTCGATAATCCGGACAGAAACTGGAAAGAAGCCGTTTTCAGTCGCTATCCGCGATCCGGAAGAAAAGTCATGAGTTATTCAGTCCGGACAAATAACTACAGGTATAACGAATACATTGAATTGTCAACAGGTAAATTACTGGATACCGAATTGTATGAGGTGGTTAAGGATCCATTGGGATACCACAACCTGGTAAATGAGGAGAAGTATAAAAATGTATTGGCCGGGCATAAAGAATTATTGAAAAAAGGCTGGAAAAATATTGTTGTGAAATAAAAATTCAGGCGGCGTAATCAGCCGGAAAATATTTGTCAAATGAAGAGAAGAAATTTTGTAAAACTTGGTACACTGGGGTCTCTGTTGTATAGTACAAATCTGGTTTCATGTGTGCAACAGGATAAAGAATCTGCATCGGACGCGGATATACTTGTTGTTGGCGCTACGCCTGCAGGAATTATGGCCAGTATTGCTGCGGCAAGACTGGGTAGCAAAGTTATTTTAACAGAGTATCACGCGCATGTAGGTGGTATGTCAACCAGCGGTCTTGGTAAAAGCGATATCGAAAATAAAGATGCTATCGCCGGCCTGTTCAAAGAATTTACGGGAAATATCAAAAAATATTATGCAGGAAAGTATGGGGCTGAATCTGAAAATGTGGTGAAATGTAAAGAAGGTTATTACTATGAGCCTTCAGTAGCAGAACATGTTTTCAGGGAGATGATTGATGCGGAAAAAAATATTCAATTATTGACTAATCACCGGATTGAAAAAGTGATTGTTGATGCTGATACTGTAAAAGCCATTGAATTTATAGAAAGAACAAAAAGCAAAGCTGTTACATTAAAAGCCTCTGTTTTCATTGATGCCACTTATGAGGGCGATGTATTTGGATTAGCCGGTGCAGCATTTGCTTTGGGCAGGGAAGGCAAGGGAGAGTATAACGAAACACATGCAGGAAAAATATTTTTCGACTACAACGATAAAGTGTTTTTGCCTGGAAGTACCGGAGCAGGTGACAAAAATTTGCCTGCTTATACCTACCGGCTATGCTTAACCGATGATCCGGTGAATAGTGCAGTGCTTGCCGCTCCGCCTGAAGATTATAACAGGAACAGGTACACGAAATATTTTGAAGACCTGAAAGAAGGTCGATTAAGTGGTCCTAAGGTGTTCAGGGAAGGGCATGGCTACTATTCAGCACATTTCAATACAATGGTGCGGGCATTTTCCTTTGCAGAGATACCAAACAGGAAATTTGATGTGAATATTAATCCCCGGCCTCTCGGTTTCCCTTTCCCGGAGGAAAACAATAATTATATCGAAGCTGGCTGGGAACAACGCGAAAAAATATTTCAACATCATCGGAATCTTGTATTGGGACTATTATATTTTGTTCAGAACGACACCGAAATTCCCGAAGCCCATCGCAAAATTGCCAATCAGTATCACTTGCCCAAGGATGAATTTACCGACAACAATCATTTTCCATGGCAGTTGTATGTGAGAGAAGGAAGAAGGCTCAAGGGAAAATATGTGCTGACGGAAAACGATGCCACATATATGGAATCGGGCCGCAATACCATTTTCAATGACAGCATTATAGCAGGTGAATTTCCTATCGACAGTTTCCCTGTAACAAAAGAGGCTTCAGCTGACAGGAAAGTATTGGAGGGTTATATCGGGCTTCTCCCTATTTCTCCTTACCAGATCCCTTACAGGATTCTGATTCCGGAAAAGATCAAAGGATTGATTGTGCCCGTAGCTGCTTCTACAACGCATGTAGCTTATTCAACTGTGCGCATGGAACCACTGTGGATGGGGTTGGGGCAGGTTGCAGGAGTGGCGGCATGGCTTGCTGTAATGCAGAAGAAAATGGTTGGTGATATACCTGTGGAAATGTTGCAGTATAAATTGCTTGAGTATGATCAGATACTCACTTACTTCGATGACATTACCAAAGAAGATATGGTTTATAAAGCCGTGCAGTTCTGGGGAACGAAAGGCTTTTTCGACGGCTATAAATGCAGAGCAAAGGAACCTTTGGATGCGCAAACCTGGCAACAATGGGATGAGCTTTTCAGAAAATCACTGGGAGTTAAAGATGCGGCAAATGAGGCGGGGACGGCAACCACAGTTTCTGTTAAGCAATTCAGGGAATTATTACTATCAACTTCTGACAGCAGTATAACAAAACAGTTTATTGACAATAAAAAACAATTGTATACCCAAAGAAATGAAACAGAACCTGTTTTAAGAGGCGAAGCCTGTGTGATGTATTATGATATTTATTTTGGAATAAAAAATGGTCAGAAACTAAACGCATGAAAGATTTGTATCCTTTATACGGTATTGTAACGGTATTGAATACTCCATTTACAAAAGATGATAAAATTGACGAAACCGGTTTGCGGCTCAATGTTCAAACGGCATTGAAGGCCGGTGTAGCAGGTTTCCTGGTACCTGCTATGGCTTCTGAAGTATATAAACTGACACATGATGAAAGACTTCAGATGCTTGATATTGTGCTTGAAGAGGTACAGGGTAAAGTGCCGGTAATTGCAGGTGCGGGTGAAACAGATTTAAAAAAAGCCAAAACATTATTACATCGGTATATAGAACGCGGTAGCAAACATGTGCTCTTCCAGATCCCGTTTGAAAATGAACAAAATTTCTATTCGGCTTTTATGGATCTGGCTGAATTACAGCCTGAAATCATCATGTTACAGGATTGGGATGCTTCGGGTAAAGGATTGCCTGATGAATTAATAGTGCGCCTGTTTGAAGAGGTGGATGCATTTCGTTGTCTGAAAATAGAGACCGTTCCCGCAGGAACCAAATATTCCAGAATATTGGAACTAACTGATGGAAGGTTACACGTGAGCGGAGGTTGGGCTGTTACACAAATGATCGAAGGGTTGACCAGAGGCGTACACGCATTCATGCCTACAGGAATGCACTTTACGTATTGCAGGATTTATAATGAATATATCTCAGGAAATATCCAGACTGCGGAACGGTTATTCAATGAAATACTGCCGGTACTGGCATTTTCCAATCAGCATCTGGATATCTCAGTTCATTTTTTCAAACACCTGCTGCATAAACAGGGAATATATGCCACGCCATTGGTAAGAAAACCCATACTTGAATTTGACGCCATTCATCATCAGTATGCAGCAAAACTGATTGACAAGGCAATAATGCTGGAAAAAAAGATGGAAAAAAGTTTAACCCTATTCAGTTAAAAGGTTTAAAGGGCATGACAGTTAATGCAAAAAAAATCAGGATCACAACCCGCGCATTCAGCTGCCTTAAATTTTCAGCTTTGCTTTGGCTTGTAATGCCCGTCACAAAAAAATCCTTCGCCCTGACGGATATACCAACTCATGGTTGTATTACTGATAGCATAACTGTTACAACTAACTTTCTTAATGGTGGTGGTAATATACTATTGGTGAACAAGGATCCTGTTATCCTTCGCGTATCGCCGCATGATGAAGGTGGAGCAGGTTGGGGAAAAGTATGGTTTCATTTCAGAATCGAAGGTCTGCGGCCCGGACAGGAAATTTCCATTGAACTGGAGATGGAAAAAGATATGCCTTTCGAAGATCAGAAAACCAACAGAGCTGCATTTTTTTCTGTACCGGAGGCAAAGCCACTGGAACAGCGTGTAAAAGGCGAGCAATCGATGACCTTTTTTCATTACAGTGCCCGCTCCGCTGATAAGTTTGAACCGCAGAAAGGTATGCCGCCTCAATGGGCAACTGTTGCATTGAATTAACATGTGATTGCCCTCACCCTGGAAACCAATATGAACAGCCCGTTGAGTACACTGGCAGGATATAAGGAACAGGCTTCTGTACTCGGTAAAGGCATCGCAATTTATTTTCTGCGGGGATGCACAAAAAGTGATAAGAGCCCCTGTTTTGACTGAGACGTCAATACAGGATGAGTTTTTCAACAAAATTAGGTGCACTACAAACATTATCAATCGATTATGTTGGATTTGCTTTTTTTCTACGATATTCCAACTCCACCACTTTGTAAGCCCATAATGTAATCTCATAATAGACGATGCTATAATTATTCATTACTGCAAATAAAAATTTGGCCAATACAAAGCATTTTCTGACATTTATGTAACACAACAATATAATTGTGTTATGATACCTGATTATATAAGTCTTCCTGGTAGTCCATGGCCCCTTCTTCCGCCGGGGATTCATGATTCAACCCTTACTGAAGTTTATGAACGTTACGCAATCAACCAAGCCAGACTTCATTTATTTGAAGGGTTGCTAAAAGGACTAGACAATTTGTTTCAAAGTGGGTGTCCGCAAGTTTTTTTGGATGGTAGTTATGTCACTGCGAAGCTGATACCAAACGACTATGAGATTTGCTGGGATATTGAAGACGTTGATCCAGACTTATTAGATCCTGTTTTTTTTGATTTTAATGATGGGAGAGCCAACCAGAAGAAAAAGTTTTTAGGGGAGTACTTCCCGGCAATGCTTATAGAAGGAGTTTCTGGAAAACCGTTTCTGGACTTTTTTCAAACAGATAGAGATACAGGTAAAAAGAAGGGGATAGTTAGATTAACAAACCATTTAAAGAAAGGAGGGTTCATATGATTACAAATGATAGACAATATAAAATCGCAAAATCTCAGATTGATAACTTTCAGCAGTCATTAGATATTCTTGCCTTGACTTCAAGCACAGCTAAAAACATTCATCCGAAACTCCTTGAAGTGCAGAAGAATGCAATTGAAGCACAATTGAATGATTTGATCTCAGAGGCGCAGGAGTACGAGGATTTAAAAGCTGGTAAAATTGCAATCACAGAAGTGAATAATTTGAAAGATTTACCACTTGCTTTGATAAAGGCTAGGATTGCGAATGGCCTCACACAAGCCGATCTCGCTGAAAAAGTTGGGGTTAAGATGCAACAAATTCAAAGGTATGAAGCAGAAAAATATGATTCCGCGAGTGTTAAGACCTTGCTGAAAATAGCAGAACATCTGAATATCTCTATAAACGCAGATGTTCAAATTAAGACCGTTGAAGCGCCAGAAAATTTAGACGTAGCACATTATCCCTTTAAACAAATGTATCAGCGGAAGTGGTTTGGGAACTTTTCGGGATCGTACAATGACGCGGTCATTGATTCAAAGAACTTACTTGAACGGTTTTTTGAATCAGCAGGCGTTGGTAATCTGCAATACAGCTTTACAAAGAAATCCATTCGCACAGGCTCAACTCTGAATATGTTCGCTTTAAATGCCTGGTATGCGCAAGTACTTACAAAGGCTAAAAGTCAAAAAGTAAACAATGTCTTTAAGAAAAGCATAATTACTGAATCTTGGCTTAGAAGTCTTGCTGAATTAAGCATGGAAAACAATAGTCCTGCAAAAGCTGCCGAATACTTAAAGAATAGTGGTATTAGGTTTGTAATTGAACCGCAACTAGAAGGTACATTCTTAGATGGGGCGGCCTTACTGTGGGAAAATAATTCGCCGATTGTTGCTATGACTCTGCGCCATGACCGACTGGATAATTTTTGGTTTGTCTTGTTTCACGAAGTAGCGCACATATACCTGCATTTATCGGAATCCTTATCAGTCATCTTCGATGATTTGGATGTGAAGATTGACGGGATAGAGCATGAGGCAGACGCTTTTGCGCTAAATGCACTTATTCCCGATTTGGTTTGGAAGAAGTCATTAGTGCGTTTTAGTCCTTCGCCAGAAACAATTATAAATCAAGCAAAAACGCTAAAAGTACATCCTGCATTGATTGCAGGTCGAATTAGAAAGGAAACTGGACGATATTTTCAATTTTCTGATTAAATTGGTCAGGGCGAGGTAAGACCAAATTTTTTACAAGAATTAAAAAACTAGAGGAGGTTGAAATGATCACAGAATTTTATTTGCCCGTCTTAAAATCAAAACAAGGAGAGTTTGACGCACTTTCTAAATTATCTAATAAGACTAAAAATTCAATTGTTCCTTTATTTGAAATTACTCCAATGGAATGGGATCATGCGACTAAAGAAAAGCCGAGGACAATAGAAGTACACTTGCAAAATTTCTGCAAAAAGGTAGTTAAAAAATGGCCTAGTAGTAACTCGTTCATAGATACAAATTTGATTAATGATAAACAGCCGGATGGAATGACCTGTATAGAGTACGTGTTTAAATTACTTCATGAAAAAGGTATTAGTCCTACACCTGTGATTCGAATAACTTCTCCGGATAATTTTTTATCTGGAATTACAATGATTTCATTTATGTATGGTCTTGAGGACGTTGGACTAAGGGTTACGATTAGTGACATCACATCTCCAGACTTCGAAAATAATATTGAAAAAGTTTTAACTAAGATTGATCTCCCGCTGGAAAGCTGCCACTTGATATTAGACCTCAATGATGCGGATTTTAAAAATAGCGAAGATTTTGCCGATGGCGTAGTTCAGGCCTTAGGTGATTTTCCCAAACTGCAATCGTGGAAATCATTTACGGTATGTGGCGGCTCTTTTCCAGCTACAAACTTGATTAAAGTTGGCGTAAATCAAATTCCTAGAGGTGAATGGGCTTTTTACAAAAAACTTGTTGAGAAATTAAGACTTGAATCTTTCAATCGTAAAATTAATTACGGAGATTATAGTATGGTCTCGCCAGGTTATTTCGAATTCGATCCTACCAAAATGTCCAGAAGTGCAAATATTCGTTACACCCACGATGACTTCTGGTATGTTGTTAAAGGAAAGGCACTCAAAAAATCGGAAGATTTCAAGCAATATGTTGCACAGGCGACAAATATTCTCAACTCAGGATTTTATTTAGGCGAAGTGTTTTCCGAAGGAGATAAACATTTAAAAAAGTGTTCAAAAGGCGAAACTACACCCGGCAGCCCAACTGTTTGGAATTGGGTTGGAAATAACCATCACTTTACAAAGGTCGTGTCCGATTTGTTCGCCAATTCTCCCGCTGCTTAAGATACTTTATTACTATTTTACTCAATTTCTTGGAGCAGCATGTGCCAGATATAACGTCATAGATTTCATGCTTTGATGTTTGGGGCTTTATCCTGTGACGTAGCAACCTATTGGCGACTTCAATTGCCTCGGCTTTCCAAAGGAGCTGAGCAATTGAAAATGAATTTTGTTCTTTGTTTAATCGGCCTTTCCGAAGACATGGGAAGGAATAATTAATATTATCCACCGTATTAATTGTATATATACCCCACCAATCAGGAATGGATTCGGCAGCTTTTTCTAAATGGTTTGGACTTACAATAACAAAAGCTTTGTCGAAGATCTCACTGTACGCTTCAACTTGAGAAGGCAGCCTTGCCAGCGTATCATTTTGAGTCTTAATTTCATAGCCAACTATTTTTCCGTTTAGCACAGCTATATCAGCTCGGATCTCTCCATTTTTAAGACCTAGTTCATCAACCACGATCGTATCAGCACAATTATGTGCTGATTTCAATATAGATTCATGAAAGGCTTGTCGGACTTGTTCTTCGCGCATGGTTAATTCCCGTAAATATAGGAACGAAATTGAAAATCGCTATTCTAAAGAAATTGGCACTGTATGACTTTAAATACTATGCGATACGTTCTATTGAAAAGTTTAAAAAATCCAGAGAGTCACGAAATATAATCCTTTTTGTTAACAATATTATAACCCCTTAACACTAAACAGTAGGTACTGCTTAGTACCTGTTGATTATGCCCGAACTGAGTATTCACATTGAGTTACATATAAATTTTGAGTCTTCGCTTCTCTAGAGTTTAGTAAGTTTATTCCTGAAATCTCTCCGCCGCAAGTTGACAGTTATTGAAAAAAGTATATTGACAGGAATCTCCGCTCCGATACCGGCATTTCCAGGGGCTACTTAGCTTTGACTTTGCGCGCAGTTAATCAACCAGCACTAATGCCCATCATCAGTTAACATTCTACAAAACCGGGTTAACATGTTATAAGTTTTGCCCCGGCGCGCAAACTACCTTCGGAATTACAGCAGGAAATATTTATTGTACCAATGGAAAGAAAAACAAAATTAGTGGCCGCGGTTACCGTGGCAGCGCTCGGTTATTTTGTAGACATATACGATCTGCTCTTGTTCAGCATTATAAGAGTAACGAGCTTAAAAGATCTCGGACTAAGTGGGCAGGAATTAACGCAAACAGGTATATTTCTGCTGGATATCCAAATGATCGGAATGCTCATCGGCGGTATCGCGTGGGGAATACTGGGAGATAAAAAAGGAAGGCTTTCTGTTTTATTTGGTTCCATACTTATTTACTCTCTGGCCAATATTGCTAATGGATTTGTGAACGGGGTGAGTGCATATGCCGTCTGGCGATTTATTGCCGGTCTGGGTCTGGCAGGTGAATTGGGTGCAGGAATTACACTTGTGGCGGAACTGATGCCAAAATCAAAAAGAGGTTACGCCACAATGCTTGTGGCATCTGTGGGTATTTCCGGCGCTGTGGCAGCTTACTTTATTTCAAGTATGTTTCATTGGCGCAGTTCTTTTTTTATTGGTGGCGGATTGGGACTATTACTTTTATTATTAAGAGTGGGCGTAACAGAATCCGGCATGTTTACACAAGTAAAAGCAATGACCGATAATTATAATTTTTTTGGATTTTTCCGGTCAAAAGAAAATGTATTAAAATACATCCGCTGTATTCTTATCGGTGTACCACTTTGGTTTGTTGTAGGAATTCTGGTTACCCTGTCTCCGGAATTTGCCAGAGAGAAAGGCTCACAATACGAAATCATCGGTGGTCTTGCGATTGCATGGTGCTATGGCGGCATGGCATTAGGTGATATAGTCAGCGGATTGCTTAGTCAATATCTGAAGAGCCGGGTCAAAGTGGTGTTTCTGTTCCTGGCATTGACGGTGCTGTCAGTTTTTATTTATCTTTTTGTACCGTCGGTATCATCAACATGGATATATCCGCTTTGTGGTTTGCTGGGTTTTTCCGTTGGTTACTGGGTTATTTTTATGACTATCACCACGGAACAATTCGGAACAAATATCCGGGCAACAGTAACAACCACTGCGCCAAATTTTGCACGGGGAGCACTTGTTCCCACTACAATACTGTTTCATATTCTGGTGACCTGGACAGGTTCTATGGTTACTGCAGCCGCCATAGTGGGAACGATATTACTTGCGCTGGCATTCTGGGCAACACGAGGAATAAGTGATTCTTTTCACAAAGATCTGAACTACGTGGAAAAGCTGGATTAAAATCAATCTTTCATACAATCCATGAACATGCGCATTTTTTTAAGATCGTTAATCTTGCTTGTCTCCTGCATTCTGTTATCTGTTTACAGTTTTAATGCTCAGTCCCAACATCAGACTGCCAACGAAAAAAAACCAAACGATGTCACCGGAAAATTTTTCCTTCCACCATTAGCGATTCCGGGAGAAGGCGCATTAGTGAAATCTGAACTGATCTATCCGCTCGAAAATCCACCAAGTCCTCAATGTCATGCCTCCACCATTGTTGAAACACCTGCGGGAATGGTCGTTGCTTTTTTTGCAGGTACGCATGAGCGTCATCCCGATGTGGGTATACGTGTATCCAGATTTGTTGAAGGCCGGTGGACCTGGCCGGTGGAAGTAGCCAATGGAATAGTGAATGACACGTTACGCTATCCCTGCTGGAATCCGGTATTGTTCCAGTTAAAAGGAAAAGAGTTGTTACTGTTTTACAAAGTAGGACCGAGCCCTCAGACATGGTGGGGTATGCTGATCACTTCGAAAGATAATGGCCGTACCTGGTCAAAACCGCAGAAGCTTGGAACTGATCCTGCAATTGGTCATTTGCTGGG
Organism: Chitinophagales bacterium; assembly: GCA_015654495.1. Classification (GTDB taxonomy): domain Bacteria; phylum Bacteroidota; class Bacteroidia; order Chitinophagales; family Chitinophagaceae; genus Pollutibacter. The sequence goes on along the minus strand of JAATGW010000626.1, from coordinate 6,808 downwards.
ACCTGTCAAAAATAAACCCGTTCAACTAGCCGAAGGAACGATAATAAATCCCACCAGTATAGAATATCCCCGCGCAGGCAAAGACCAGGACTGGCGTGTATATTTTGAAATAAGTAAGGACGAAGGGAAAACATGGAAGGTCGTCGGTCCGATCAATGATGGTGTGGAGTTCGATGCCATTCAACCCAGCATATTAATCTATCCCGATGGCAATTTACAGGTACTTTGTCGCACCAGGCAGGGTGTGATTTCAGAAAGCTGGTCATCAGACGGAGGCAACACCTGGAGTAATATGTCGGCTACAACACTTCCCAATCCAAATTCGGGTACGGATGCGGTTACATTGCGCGATGGGAGGCAATTGCTCGTATATAATCATACTACCAGCAATGGTGAAGAACCAAAAGGAAGAAATATGCTTAACCTGGCAGTGTCAGTTGAAGGCCGGCAATGGAAACCGGTAATGACGATTGAAAATAAACCCATTAAAGATGGCTATGCATACCCATCGATCATACAATCTGAAGATGGGAAAGTTCACATAACCTATACATATAACCGAAGATCCGTAAAATATGCGCTCATCGATCCGTCAAAGCTTTGATAAGAGCGTTTAATATCTACAACATTATGCAAAATTATTATAACAATCTACGAGCAATCCTCCATAGGTTTGTTATCAGTCCTAAAAATCCAGCTCCGGTTTTATGAAACAGCTGCCACTTATTGATCTCGCTGTTATTTTGGTGTACCTGATAGCAATGGTACTGGTGGGATATTTTTTCTCGAGGAAAAATAAAGATGCTGATCAGTTTACAAAAGCTTCAGGTCATATTCCCGGTTGGGCGATCGGGTTGTCTATCTATGCAACTTTTTTAAGCAGCAATACTTTTCTGGGCGTTCCGGGCAAAGCATTCGGCAGCAATTGGAACGCGTTTGCATTTAGTATCTCCATGCCATTCGCTGCCTGGGTAGCTGCAAAATATTTTGTTCCATTCTACCGGAGTACCGGTGAAGTTTCTGCATATACGAATCTTGAAAAAAGATTTGGTCCATGGGCAAGAACTTATGCTGTGGTTTGTTTTTTACTTACCCAGATTGCACGGTTGGGATCCATATTTTTTGGGTTGTCACTTACATTGCAGGCACTCACAGGTTTCAATATGCAGCTCATCATGCTGATAACGGGAATTGTAATTATCCTGTATACAGTAATGGGTGGCATTGAAGCTGTAATCTGGACCGAGGTAGTGCAGGGTGTCTTAAAAACACTCGGTGCACTCCTGATCATTTATCTGGTGGTGTCAAATATTGACGGAGGTGTCGGAACCATACTGGAAGTTGGCAGGAGAGATAATAAATTCAGTCTGGGAACCACGGACCTTGATTTTACCAGTGGAAGTTTATGGGTGATCCTCCTGTATGGTTTCTTCATCAACCTGAATAATTTTGGTATGGACCAGAATTATGTACAGCGTTATCACACGGCTACCTCTCCCAAAGCAGCGGCCAAATCTATCTGGCTCTGCGTGTGGATCTATATTCCCGCATCTTTTTTATTTTTCGTGATTGGCAGTTGTCTTTACACGTATTACCAGTTGAATCCGGATCTGATCGAGCCTGTAAAATTACAGGTGGCTGCGGAACAACTTGGCGCCGGTGCCGGATTAGCTGATATAAAATCACTGGCAGCCGCATTAAAACCGCAAGACTATGGCGATAAAGTGATGCCGCATTTTATGGTTACCATGATTCCTGCCGGGTTAGCGGGTTTGATCATATCTGCAATTTTATCTGCGGGAATGAGTACAATCAGCTCCGGTATGAATGCATCAGCAACAGTGTTTACAGAAGATATTTACAAGCGTTATATCCGGAAAAATACAACGGACAAACAGGAACTGCGATTGCTGCACATCGGCACAGTTGTGTTTGGATTGCTCGGTATGATAGCAGGTGTATTGATGATTGGCGTAAAGAGTGTGCTGGATATCTGGTGGCAACTTTCAGGCATTTTTGCCGGCGGTATGCTCGGACTGTTCCTGTTGGGATTTATCAGTAAAAGAACCGGCAACAACGCTGCACTGGCTGCTGCAATCACCGGAATACTCGTTATTATCTGGATGACTTTTTCCTACCTGATTCCCGATAAATACAATTACCTGAAATATCCGTTGCATGCTAATATGATCATCGTGGTTGGCACACTGGTAATCTTCTTATCGGGTGTATTTTTTTCACTATTTCAAAAGAGAAAAATAGCCGAAAGTTAACTTACTACAACAGATGGTTAGGATGCTACAAAATGTCATTTTCCCTTACTTATAACTTTATTTTTTATTGATACAAACATTTTAATGATGGTGCAGTAGTGCTGCTTTATACCATCTCTATAAAATCAATTACCTGAATGAATAAGTCTGTTTATCCCAGAATTGGCATCCGGCCGATTATTGACGGTAGGTTGGGAGGAATCCGTGAATCGCTGGAAGAAACTACGATGAATATGGCAAAATCAGTTGCAGCATTGTATGCAGCCGAACTGCGATATCCGGATGGGTCACCTGTACAATGTGTGATAGCTGATTCAACCATTGGCGGCATAAAAGAAGCGGCTGCCTGCGCTGAGAAATTTTCAATCAGCAATGTCGGGCTGACTTTGTCTGTTACACCCTGCTGGTGTTATGGTTCAGAAACGATGGACATGGATCCGATGATGCCCAAAGCTATCTGGGGATTTAATGGTACCGAGCGGCCGGGTGCTGTTTACCTGGCAGCCACATTATCGGCGCACAATCAGAAAGGATTGCCCTGTTTTGGAATTTACGGTAGAGATGTGCAGGAGATGGGCGACCAGATAATTCCGGCAGACGTAAAAGAATTTCTGCTTCGTTTTGCAAAAGCGGGATTAGCAACCGCCATAATGAAAGGGAGATCCTATTTAGCTATTGGTTCTGTTTCCATGGGTATCGCCGGGTCCATTGTTAATGCTGATTTTTTCCAGGAATATTTAGGCATGCGTACTGAATATGTTGATTCCACTGAAGTACTCAGAAGAATTGAACTGCATATTTATGATCAGGAAGAGTTCGAAAAAGCGATAGTATGGACAAAAGAAAATTGTTTTGAAGGCGATGATTTTAACCAGCCTCATAAAATAAAATCCAGGGAAGAAAAAGATAAGGATTGGGAATTTGTAGTTAAGATGGCCATGATTATCCGCGACCTGATGACAGGTAATGATAACCTGATTTCGATGGGCTGCGCTGAAGAAGCGCAGGGACATCATGCGATTGTTTCAGGTTTTCAGGGTCAACGGCAATGGACGGATTTTTTACCGAATGGTGATTTCGCGGAAGCCATTTTAACTTCTTCATTTGACTGGAACGGCGTGCGCGCTCCCTATATGGTGGCAACGGAAAATGATGCATTGAACGGAGTTTCCATGTTGTTTAATTACCTGCTTACAAATACAGCCCAGATTTTTGCTGATGTGCGAACTTACTGGAGTCCGTCTGCCGTACAAACTGTAACTGGTTGGGAAGCGACTGCAAAAGCCAAAGATGGATTTATCCATTTGATAAATTCCGGAGCTGCAACACTCGATGGTACGGGCAGGCAATCAAAACACAATAAACCTGTGATGAAACCTTTCTGGGAAATAGATGAGCAGGAAGTAAAAGCATGCCTCGAAGCCACTACATTTTATCCGGCTAATCGCGATTACTTCAGGGGTGGCGGCTATTCTTCTAATTTTACAACGCGCGGAGAAATGCCGGTGACCATGTGCCGTTTGAATCTGGTAAAAGGACAGGGACCTGTATTGCAGATTGCAGAGGGGTGGACGCTTGATCTGCCGGAAAATGTCCATCATATTTTAGATCAGCGCACAGATAAAACATGGCCTACAACCTGGTTTGTTCCAAGGCTTACAGGTAAAAGTTATTTCAAAGATGTTTACAGCGTTATGCTGAACTGGGGCGCTAATCATGGAGCTATCAGCTATGGGCATATCGGTGCGGACCTGATAGCATTAGCGTCTATATTGCGTATACCTGTTTGTATGCACAATGTGGACGATGATAAAATATTCCGACCTTCTGCCTGGAGTGCATTCGGAATGGATCAGGAAGGTGCTGACTACCGGGCATGCGCAGTGTATGGCCCTTTATACAAATAAGTTATTTTGTTTTCCATGAATGCACAGAAGTATACAATCGGTGTTGATTTTGGTACCGATTCCGTTAGAGCTATAATAGTCAATGTTGAAACCGGTGAAGAATTGGCTACAGCAGTATTTGAATACCCCCGTTGGAAGATGGGCTTATACTGTGACCCGCAGCACAACCATTTTCGTCAACATCCGCAGGACTATATCGAAGGTTTGGAGTATACGATCGGTGCGTGTACTGCAGAAGCGGGTAAAGCAATTGCCTTAAATGTGTGCGCAATAACTATCAGCACTACCGGATCAACACCTGTTGCTGTGGATGAAAGAGGAATACCTCTGGCATTGCTGGAAGAATTCAACGAAAATCCGAATGCAATGTTCCTGCTGTGGAAGGATCATTCGGCCATCCGCGAGTCAGAAGAAATTAACAAAATAGCAGCCAACTGGGAAAAAGAAGACTATTTGAAATATGTTGGAGGGATATATTCTCCTGAATGGTTTTGGGCGAAGTTATTGTACGTGCTGCGTGCTGATGAAAAAGTGCGGGCGCATTGTTACACCTGGGTGGAACATAGTGACTGGATGCCTTTCCTGCTCACAGCCAAAACAGATGCGACACAATTGGAAAGGAATGTATGTGCCGCAGGTCATAAAGCATTATGGGCAGCGCAACATGGTGGATTCCCTTCAGGTGACTTTTTCAGAGCAATAGATCCATTGCTTGAACCTTTCGCTGCGAAGATGAACTGCAATGTAGTGGCCGCAGATAAGTCTGCCGGCAATCTTAGTGAGCAATGGGCAACCCGTTTTGGATTGTCAACGGACGTTAAGGTAGGGATTGGTGCCATCGATGCGCATATCGGTGCCATTGGCGCGCAGATACAACCAGGATATCTTACAAAAATAATCGGCACTTCAACCTGCGACATCCTGGTGGTGCCTAAGCCTGATTTCGGGAACCGGTTTATCAAAGGCATTTGCGGCCAGGTAGATGGCTCGGTAATACCAGGCATGATAGGTCTGGAAGCGGGTCAGGCCGCTTTCGGTGATGTATATGCGTGGTTCAGAAATCTTTTGATGTGGCCGCTGCAAAATGCGGCGAGCAATATCATTGACCCCAGGCTCGCTGATAAGATTTCCTTTGACATGTTCCGGCAGCTGGAAGAAAAAGCGGCGCTGGTACAATTAGATGAAACAGGTCCGTTGGCGGTTGACTGGTTCAATGGAAGACGTACACCCGATGTTAATCTGGAATTGAAAGCTGCCATTATGCAATTATCACTCGGCACAGAAGCACCAGCAATTTATGCAGCACTGGTGGAAGCGACCTGCTTTGGTTCCAGGAGAATCATTGAACGGCTTCGGGAACAGGACCTGGTGATTAAGGGAATTATCGGAGTAGGAGGCATTGCGCGCAAATCCGGATATGTGATGCAAACAATGGCCAATGTACTCAATATGCCGATCAGTATAAATAAAACGGAGCAGGTTTGCGCAAAAGGAGCCGCCATCCTCGCCGCTGTTGTGGCGGGGAGATATGTTAATGTAATCGATGCGATGAATGCGATGGGAGCAGGTTTTGATATCACTTATACACCTGATCCGCAAAAATCTCCTTCACTCGAAAAAAGATACCGGCGATATAAAGCAGTTTGTCAAATGATTGATGAAGCGCCTGACTGATCAAGTTCCGTTGGTTTCGCTGACACAGGCCTTCAGATATAGATCCGCACACAATGCCGATTTTCCATTTTTTCAGCTATTTATTGTACGATCTTACCATAAACTGACTTCATTAATATTTAATAATAAACCTTGTATTTCATCTGAAATTCTTTGTGTTATTTAAGTAAATTTAAAGTCTGGAGATATTGAATGCAGGCTTTTGATTTTTTGGAACTTGCTAATATTGTATAAAAAGTGAATGGCTTGCGAATTTATCCCAGCTTAAAAACTTAGCCATTATTTATCTTTTATACGATTGCTTATGAGACCACATTTTCACAAAGTGGCGGTTCCGATTCAAAACTCTTTTTCTGTCAGACATGACAAGCTTCAGAATTTTGGAAAACTTCTGCACTATCATCCTGAACTTGAACTGCATTTCACCATCAAAGGCCATGGAATCCGGCTTATAGGCGATAACGTGTCCCATTTCCAGGAGGGCGAAGTGATTTTGCTGGGTGAAAATCTACCACATGCATGGAAAGGGAAAGAAGAGGATTTTAACCATCAGGACGACTACCCTATTGAAGCCATCGTCATACAGTTTTCACCCAATTGTCTGGGCAAAGGTTTCTTCGATTTGCCCGAAGCCTACCTGATACCCCGCATTTTTGAGGCAGCCAAAAAAGGTCTGTTGATTCAGGGTGAATCTGCTGAATCGATCAAGAAACTGATGTTTCAGATTACCCGTGCTGACCGGTTTGAAAGAGTATTGCTACTGCTCCAGATCCTTGAGATTATCAGCGAAAAGGAAGAAATAAAAACTATTGCTTCTGCACATGCTTTTTATAAACCTAATGAACATGAATCAGTAAGGCTGAACAATGTGGTGGCACATACTTTATCTAATTTCAAACGTGAGATCAATCTGGAAGAAATAGCTCTTGTTGCTAACCTGAGTGTGAACTCTTT
>JAATGW010000189.1 GCA_015654495.1 Chitinophagales bacterium | reverse complement strand
GCACCAGCACAACCATCGCCGGAACAAATGGAAAAACTCAACGATGTTTTTAAGGAAATGATGATAAAAATTAATCCTGAAGTAAAAACAATTTTTGATCAGTACCCTGCTTACTCTCCGGTTACCAGACTTCCGCCACCTAATTTTTTTGCACCGCCTCCTCCTGGTGGTCCTTCACCTACAGAACAGTTGATCGCTGCCGGATGGGGATATGCTACAATTGATCCTTCGAGCATACAGGCAGATAACGGAGCGGGGATAACACGTGGTATTATCGGCCTTGTAAATAAAGGACAGCCGCGTAAACCTGATGACTGGGGTGCATTGCGTGCATGGGCCTGGGGAGCGGCACGCGGACTTGATTATCTTGAAACAGACTCAAATGTAAATGCAAAACAGGTAGGCATTGAGGGAGTATCGCGCTATGGAAAAGCTGCCCTGGTCACCATGGCATTTGAGCCGCGTTTTGCTATTGCACTTATCGGCTCCTCAGGAAAGGGAGGAACTACTTTACACCGCCGCGTTTTTGGTGAAGCTGTTGAAAGCCTTACGGGAGGAGAATATTACTGGATGGCAGGAAACTTCATGAAATACGGAGCTTCGGATGCCAGCTTTGGAAGTAAAAATGGTGGTGATATTCCCGTTGATACTCATGAAACAATCGCTTTGTGTGCGCCAAGACCTGTTTTTGTGAGTTATGGCATTCCTGAAAAGGGCGATGCAAAATGGCTTGATCAACAGGGAAGTTATATGGCGACTATTGCTGCGGGTGCTGTATACAAATTGCTTGGTGCAAAAGATCTTGGAGTATCGAATGATTATCAGAAAGAAAAAATGCCGCCTGTACTTACAGATATGCTTGATGGTGAACTCGCGTGGCGTCAGCATGATGGTGGTCATACTGATGCGCCGAATTTTAAATATTTTATTCCCTGGGCTGCAAAAGTTCTGAAAAAATAATAGACATCTTCCTTAGAAGCTGTTTAAAATTGATTCTATTGAATTTAGTATGTAAAGACCGGGCTCAGGCTGATGATTATTGGGAGCGCTGATCCCCGGGGCAGTTTTTTTAACAAGAAGACGGGGAGACAGTTAGACTCGGGAAGGGGGGGCCTAATGGCAGTTTTCTTACCGTTTCTCAACGTCTTACCGTCTTCGTGTTAGAATTTCTGTACGAAACATTAAGTCCGTGACCTCTGATAAAAATTTCAGACAGTTTCTTAGAAAATATTGTTTTGCTTCAACCGTAACTTCTCATTCGGATTTCTCCTTCTGCTAAAAAAATTATGCGCAGGCATCATGCTTTTTTTCTCTCGAAAATATAACTGTTAAAGAATGATCAGGCTGAGTATCCAGATCAGCAATTGTGTAACCAAACCCATCCACAGGGTTGCCACACTATAAACTCTTAGCGTAACCGAAGTTTCAAGTTGAGAGAATCTGCTGATAACCCAGAAGTAGGCGTCATTTGCATGGCTTGCAACCATACTACCGGCACCCATACTTAAAATGGCAAGAGTAAGGCCCATCGGAGACTGAAGCTGCAGATCGCCTAAAATGGGAGTAACCAGAGATGCCGCTGTTATTATTGCTACCGTACTCGATCCCTGTGCGGTTTTGAGAATGGCGGCAACGAGGAAAGGGAAAAAAATGCCGAGTGACAATCCGCTTAATAATCCGCCAAGGTTTTTCCCCATTCCGGTGGCCATTAGTATTTCCCCAAACATACCGCCGGCTGCGATAATTGCTAAAATCATCCCGGCTTTCTCTACACCTGAACTCAGCCAGTGTGTGATTTCATTCCGGGAATTTTTTGATATCAGCAGCAATGAAAATAATATTCCGACCATCAATGCAATAACAGGCTCGCCGATAAATGAAATGAAATTAAAAACGGGATCATCCGCAGCTGAATCTGTTTTAAAAAGGGAAAGAATTGACTTTAATGCGATCAGCAATATTGGAACCAGAACCGGCAGGAATGATATTACTGCTGAGGGCAGATTCGCTGGTACAGCCATCTCCTCAGTATTATTTGTTTCAGTATAGGGTATTTTTTTTCCACTCCATAAACTCCATATATAACCCACAACTGCGGCAGGTACTGAAAGACAAATTCCCCAGAGCATCACAATCCCTATATCTCCACCTGCTGTTCCCACAGCTGCGGTTATGCCTGGGTGTGGGGGAACAAGGCAATGCACTGCGTATAAAGATGTTGCCAATGCAGCTGCCATTACAGGCATTTTAAAATGAGATTTTTTTACCAGAGAATGATTTAGTCCGTTCAGAATGATAAACCCGCTGTCACAAAAAATGGGCAGGCCAATAATAAATCCTGCAATGGCAATGGCCGCCGGAGCATGTTTTTCACTAACTGTTTTCAGAATGCCATTAGCCATACTGATGGTGGCGCCGGTCTTTTCAAGAATTACACCCAGAGTCGTTCCGAGGAGAATCAACAGTCCGATCTTCTCCATCGTATGACCAAAACCGTTTTTGAGCGTGCCGGCGATATTATTCAACGGCATTCCGCTTAACAGTCCGACACCTAAGGCAGCGATCAGCAGTGCAAAAAAAGCATTGAGTTTTTTATAAGCAGTTGCCCAGATAATAAATGCAATAGCGGCGACCAGTAGAATCAGCCGATAGGAAATTTCTGCCATCCGCTAAAATTAAGGCAGATGGGTTGAGAAGCAATGGGGGAGAGGCAGTAGGGAGCGGGCAGCGGGCAGCAGATATAAATTGACCATCCCACATCAAGTCCAGAATAGCCATTCAAAAAACTGATGAGATTTGTAAAAGTGTTTTAAAGGGTTATAATTTTTTTGAATATGCTGAACGATTTACAGAAATCAATTCTGCAAAATAATCTTTTATCAGCTTTTATTATTTTGTAGAACTGTCTGAAACTTATCTGCTGCCTGCTGCCCGCTGCCTGCTGCCTAACCTCAATTATTTATGCTCCTTTGTCTCTTTCCAGATTCTCTCAAGATCAGGATTAAGGATGATATCCGTACGTCTGTTCTTAGCCCTTCCTTCCGCACTTGAATTATCCGCCACCGGATGGAATTTGCCCTGACCTGCTGATACCAGCCTTGCGGGATCCACGCTATAGGCACCCGAAAGTAACCGAACAACTCCATTTGCTCTTTCGGTGCTTAGTGTCCAGTTATCAGCAACACCTTTCACATGAACTGTGTCAGTATTTCCAACCACAATTACCTGCAGTTTTGGATAATCGTTTAGTACAGTTGCCAGTTGCCCCAGGGCATCCTTTCCCTTCTGATCTAATTTCGCGCTGCCGCTTTTATAAAGCAATCCTTCTTCAAGGCTTACATAAATAATTCCATCTTTTGAGTAAACCTCCACACCATGCTCCTTAAAATTTTCGAGTGCCACTGTTAGTTTGCTCTGCACTTCATCCATGGTTCTCGCCATTTCATTGAGCGTACTTCTTACAGCTTCAAGCCGCTGCTGACAATCCTGGCATTCTGTTTTATAGCTATTGAATTCGCTGGTTATTGCCTTGGTTTTATCATTAGCATCAGTTACCTGTTTTTGAAGCGCACTGATCTGGCTATTCAGTTCTGTATTTTGTGCCTGCAATTGCTCAGCCTGTGCAACTGCGGATTTGTATTTTTTTGAACTGACGCAGGAGAATAGCACGGTCAGAATTATTAATGAAAGACTGATGTTGATCATTTTTTTCATGAGCTTGAAGTTTTATTTTTAAGTGAATAGAATACCATGTCGCTACTGCATCAGGCCCGGTTCATTAGCTTAATTCTTCCGGAATAAGTTTTCAGAACCTGTGGCAGAATGCAGATGACGTTAACCAGTAGCCGGTTTCTTTAAAGAGGGGGGGTGAAAGACAATCAGAAAAGGTGCGGATTGGTTTTTCAACAGTCAGTGAGGATTTTGACCGGTTAATTGCTTGTAAAAAATAGGGAATTTTCAATTCATCAATCATTTTTTACAGTTAAATCAGTCAGATCCCTGGTTTCTGATCTACAGGTTTAGATTTGCAGAATCCGGAAATTTAAACCGGAATGGCAAAATGGTAATTGACCAGTTTAAAATGGTAGCACCGGGAATATTTTCTTTTGGAGACACAGGTAATGGAGCATCTTATGATACAAAAGCCAGGGTTTACGAATTTCTTGTAAGCACAAATCTTTATAATAAAATTGCATGGGGAACTCTTCCTGCGGATTATATCGCTTTCGCAAAATTGGCAATTGAGAAAAGCTCAGGTTCTGTTATTGATATCGGCTGCGGCGGATTAACGCATACTGCAAAACTGTATAGTAAGTTCAGGAACGAACTTGTACTGATTGATAATTCCTTTGAAATGTTATCTATTGCCCAAAAACGGTTACAAAAAATTTCAGGGGAACTCAATACCAGAACGCGGTTTTTGCTTGCAGACGCTTTCGATCTTCCTTTTGAGGAATCATTTGACAGTCTGTTTTCTTTCGGCATGCTGCACCTTTTTGATGATAAAAGAGCCTATCTCGAAACAATCTTCAGAACTCTGAAAAAAGGTGGTCGTTTTTTTATTTCCTCACTCACGACTGACAGAAAACTGAGTAAAACATATATCAAAGTGCTGCAGCGTAACAATGAAATGGGTGAGGGTTTTTCTTCACAGGAGATACAAGCGCTTACACGCGAATATGCAGGTGAGCTAAACAGTTATATTATCGGAAGTATGATTTTCATGAATGGAATAAAATAGCTGATGACTTATACTAAACTGCCAGCTCATCAAATGCTTTTTTCCCAACAGGAATATTTACTTTTTTCTTCCGTTTCCCCCACCAGATATAAAAGCCTGTAACAGGTAAACTTGCGGCGATCAGGCTGGCGAGAAAGGCCAATATTTTTCCTGGTAAACCTAAAACTGCACCAACATGCATATCATAGTTCATTCGTGAAATTTTGGCAGCAACGGAAGCGTCTTTAAATTTTCCTGCATAAACTCCTGTAGCAGGTAATTCCTGGCCGGTGTATTGATCAAAATGATAATAATCTGCATTGTAATATGTACCGGGCCTGTGATTGATGGAGATCTCAACCGGATCTGTATTCAATGCCGCAAAATTGACGTCCAGAGATTCCTCCGGTTTTTTCTTTCTCATATATTCCGACCATAGAATATCAGCCACATTTCCTTTTAATGCAGATGCAGTAGTATCTGATACAGGATGTACATGTTCAGGCATTGATTCACCGCCTGAACTGACCCAGTATACGGAATTCGCAAACCACTGAAAGCCGAAAACCAATCCCGTTAAAGCAATAAAAATGGCGATCCAGGTCATATAAAAACCAAATACATTATGGAGATCGTAGTTGACACGGCGCCATTTTGCATTCCATCTGATACTGAAGCGTTGTTTCCTGGCTGCTTTATTTTTAGGCCACCAAAGAATGAGGCCGCTGATCATCAGTACTACAAAAATGAGTGTGGCACTTGCTACAATTGGCTGGCCGATTTCCGGTGGAAGCCATAAATAAAAATGACCGTCCACAATGATGCGAAAAAAATCGCGGTTCATGTTTTTTACTTTCAATACTTCGGCAGTATATGGATTTAAAGCTACCAGCTTGTAGGTAAGAGAATCATAATAGTATGCGATGGACGATTTACCACTACCAGGATAACTCATTCCAAGTACTTTTAAACCATCAAGGCTTCTATTAGCTGCCTCTGCAAGTACACTTGGCGGGAGATAGGGTTTATTTTGTGTGTCGATATATTGTTCCGGTTCAGTTACCGAACGGATTTCAGTTTCAAAAGCCAGAATACAACCCGTAATTCCGAGAAAACATACAATCACTCCTGAACCCAGCCCCAGCCATAAGTGAAGATAAAGGACCGTCTTTTTGAATGTCAGTTTCAACCTTTCGAATTTAATTTATCATTCCCCTAAATACTTACCACTACTGCCTGGCTTTTCCTGCTGCCTGCTGCCTCCTGCCTAAAGTCTAATCGTCGTCTGCAACCTGAAATTCCTGCGTGGCTCTATATCAAAAAGATATTCCTGATAATCTGGCTGCCAGGACCCGCTGGTAGCATACTTTTTATTGGCCAGGTTATAAACATTTAGAAAAACCGACACACGCCCGATTGCATAGGAAACAGTAGCATCAAAAATAGTATAAGCCGGAAGATATTTGTTGCCATCACCGGTGCTGTAGCCGGGCCATGTAGCGCTTCTTTTATCGGTGTATTGCATTCCTCCGCCAATACCGAGACCTTTGAATATACCAGTGGTGATTTGGTATTTTGCCCAAAGATTCGCCAGATTTCTGGCCGTTCCGTTATTCTGGATACCGACCAGGGTTTTATCTTCGTCCTTAGTGATTCTTGCATCCACATAGGAATAGTTCATATTCACATACAGCCCCTTCGCAAGCTGTCCTGCAACATCCACATCAAATCCCTTAGCACCAATCTGCCCGGTTTTGAGATAAAACCCGGGATGTTGCGGATCTGAATTTGCTACATTGTTTTTAATAATGTCAAATGCAGATGCTGTAATGGAAAGGCGGCTTTCGAAAAACAGGGCTTTTACACCTGCTTCGTTATTTCGTCCTGTAAGTGGTGGCATCCGTCCGCCATCATATATCCTGCCACGTTGTGGCAGAAAGCTTTCATCATGCAACAGATAAACAGAAATATTTTTGGTGAACATATATGTCAGACCTAACCGCGGAGTGAATTTGTCGTATGCGGCTTCGTACTCAGGATCATCCGGAGAATTATAATCCTGACCAGATACCAGGTGTGTAAATCTGCCGGCAAGGGTGACAATGAGTTTATCAAATAATTTTAGGTGATCCTGCAGATAGATAGCCTGCCACCTGTTTGTCGTTACCCATGAATAAGTATCACCCGTAAATTCCAGTTCTTCTTTTGGCAAATAATATGTCGGGCTCGCGATAGAAAGAGGATAATTTTTTACACCCCAGGTATCACCATAGGTGCTCCCTTCGTTTCCTGTTCCATAATCAATTCCCAGAAGCACTTTATGTTCAGCTCTTTTGCCGGTATTGAATCTTCCATCAAGAAAGAGCTGGACATTAGTCATTTCACCCCACCAGTCGTTTGTTGAGAGGTAACGGTTAATGGTATCTTTGTTCGGAGAAAGATTTTCGATATACAGGGTTTTCCCACCCCAGCTTGTTGTCATGTATCCGGCCTGGGCATTCAGCGTCCAGTTTTCATTGAACTGATGCTTAAGGTAGATACGGTGAAAAATATCAGCAGCGCCCCATGGTTTGTTGTTGGGATCATTAATCGCCAGATTTGTTGGAACAGCCCAGAGATCTCCGTTGATGGATACAGATGAATGTACATTTTCCTGCGCGCGTGCCTGAACATAGTTGAATTCATAGGTCAGGCTTGTTTTATCACTGAAATCATATTTTAATACGGGTGCAACAAAAAGGCGGCTGAATTTACCAAACTGATAAAATTCATTATTTCGCTGGGCGCCTGCATTAAGGCGGTAAGTTAACTTTCCGCTCTTTTCCAATTCACCACCAAAATCAATATTTGTACGCATCAGGTTCCAGCTGCCAACACCAAAACCAACTTCGGCTATACGTTGATGTGTAGGTTGTTTCGTTACGGTATTGATAAGCCCGCCCGGTTCAGAATTCGACATCATAAAACCGGCCGGCCCTTTTACAAATTCAAGTCTTTCAACCATGGCAGCATCTTCCTGCGCATTCCACCATACCGGGCCGCCGATGCCGTTTCTGTAAGTGCTGTAAGTAGCGTTGGTACCCCGGATCTGCACTGTCATATCCATTGCGGAACCATAGCTCTTTGTGATTCCGCTTGACAGGCGGTAGATTTCTGTTTTTGAAACCAGCCCCATGTCAACCAGTGACTGACGGGTTGCGACAGTAATATTCTGAGGCACTTCAATCAGGTCCGCATTGATACGCAATGAGGTTGAGGGCCGTTCAGAGATATATGATTTTCGATTGGCATTTACGATCACTTCCTTCAATTCCTGGCGGGAAACCTTCAATTGAAAATCGACAGTGACGGTTTCATTACCGGCAATCTCTATTTCCCTGATTGCTGACTCAAAACCAACAAGGGAAGCAGACACCTCATATTTGCCGGCTGTTAATCCTTCGATAGAAAATTTCCCATCCTTATTGGTGACAGCAGTCTGTTTTTTCCCTTTAATCAGGATCGAAACATAGGGTGCCGGGTCATTATCGGAAGTAATTACAGTACCTGAAATTCGAGCCGATTGTGCTACAACAACTGAGGAAGACAGAACTAAAAAAACGAACAGAGCCCAAAACTTTTGCATAAATAAATAGTTAGAACGGTTTAGTCTGGCAGCAATAGCCATTAGTGATTTGATAGGATTGGAGCAGGAAAATCCTGGAAATTTTAAATAAGCAGCAAAACTAACTTTGGGCCAATTTGAACGTTTACGCAATCGGGAAAAGCTACCCTGTGAAGTGAAAAATGACAATTCTGTGAAGTTCGAAGGCCGAAGTGACTCAAGAGGCAAGAGGCAAGAGGCAAAAGGCAAAAGAGAACAGCCAGTGTGGAGAGGTTAGTGTGGATGCCGGTGAGGCTT
>JAATGW010000021.1 GCA_015654495.1 Chitinophagales bacterium | reverse complement strand
GGCGGTTCCCGCTCAAGAGAAACCATCATGACGGCTTTGGCAGAAGCATGGTATGTTGGATGCTTTACAATATATCCTCCGGTAGCAATTCCATAAGCTGAAACTGCCGAATCCAATCTGAATAGTTCTGTCGTATTTTTTATTCCGAAACTATCCGGTCTTTTTGAAACCTCATATTGAAGAGGTGAACCTGTAATTGAATCGATGAGGGAATCAGGTTTATTAATTAAGGGAGTCTGTCGACCACCTGCTGAATCTATTTTATTTACAGCGGAGCTATCCTGCCCGAGAGCAAAAACTCCAGGGAACATATGAAGGAGCTGAACCAAAATTAAAATCCGGATGAGTCTCATTGCTGCAAAAATATCGGTTGCAAGTAACAACGGAAAATGAACCGCTAAAACAAACTGATAAATCCGAAATGTATTTTCGATTGACGAAAATTCAGCGGCAGATCATTTCTTTTCCCTACCGCATATGTCAGGTTGAATAGTCCAGCTTTTGTTTCAAAAGTTATTCCCATTCCAAAGCCAAGGTATCCATGTTTCATTTTTTCAGTGTAGCTGTCATTGTTTGCATAAGCGATATCAGTAAAACCAAAAAGAAATGAATTTAAACCAATACGATAGCGGTATTCAAGAGTTCCCACTGTGTATAGCGTTGCATAGATACTCTGTTCATCAAATCCGCGGAGGATTCTGTAACCACCAATCTGAAAAATTTCGTTCTTAAATGGATTTTCTGTTTTTATCCATCCACCCTGAAATGCTGTTTTCAAAGTCGATTGCTTCCCTAGTTTTATATATTGGGCCGCACTGATTTTTGAAGTGAGGATATAGGTTTTTTCAGGAAGCGTATCATAAAGAGATGCATAGTCAAAACCATCGCCTGTGGGGCCTTTTCCCAGTTCTGTAATATTCGGATTTTTTTTGATTCTTCTTAAGCCGCCACTAAGTAAAATTGTTACTTCATTTCCCCGTGTTGGGTTGTACCTGTAGTCTGTAGTTATGCGCTGGTATTCCACTCCAAGATTTGAAGTATTCACATCCAGGTACTGAGGCAGACTGTGCGTCTGCCGGATTAAATTTGTGTCGATGGTAAGCAGATTTGTAGTGAGGTTTCTGTAAAAAATCTTCCCTGTTTCACGGGCTGATACTATGTATTGTAACCCGATGGTAAAATCAATATTGATAAAGGAAGAGTCTTTCTTAAACAGATCAAAACTGAAATCAAGTCCGAATGAAGTTTTGAAAATATAGGGTTGCTGATATGCGAGCTTCAGTCTTGGTGATTTAACCTGTACCTGTTGCCAGTTGGCCAGAATTGTTTCTCCTGCACCCAGGGCATTCTGAAGATGTACATCTGCCTCACCGGTGAGTAACAATTTTCCGTTTACCTGGCTATTATCCGGCAGAAAGCCCACAAGTACATTAATCTGACTGCTTTTCTTCGGATCAAGGTATAGGTTCAGTGTTGAACCTGTACCAAGCATTGTCATGTCCCATTTACGGGTTTCTTTCAGATATGGTAGTTCGATAAGTCTGGAACTTATCATATCCAGTTTTGATTTCCGGTAGACACTCCCTGCTTTTATATCCAGGTATTTCTGAAGAAAATGATTTTTGATCCTTGCTTTGCCGTTTACGCTGATACTATCAATTTTATATAGTGGTCCACGGTCTATTTGCAGACTTGCGTGTATGGTATCCCCTGCCCAGGCAATTTGTTCCAAACGTACAGAGGCAAAAGGGTAGCCGTTATTTTCAAACCAGGCGAGTAGTCTTTCCTTCCAGACTGCGACCCTGTCAGGGTTCCATAGTTTTTCGCGGTTAATATCAGGCTTCCACCCGATCTCCAGTAAAACTTCGCGGTCAGCATCCGTAACTGCCAGTTGTAAAATCTGTTTTCCCGAACCAACATAAATCCAGGCACGCGCATAACTGCTGTCGAATGCAAGGCTGTCTACTGAAGCATTGTAAAATCCTTTGTTCCGGAGTATTGTTTGAATATTTGTTACATATGTGTAGCACTCATCACGGTTCCGGAAGCTGGTACTGATGCCGAGGGCCTGTGGCTGAAGCGATGTATCTTTATCGACAAACTGAACTATCAGCGGATAGCTGTTTTGTGCAGCGGCTTGCACTACAGCACCGAGCATCAGCAGTATGAGGTAAGCGATCTTTATTGCCGCACGCATGAATACAAAACTACATTGGTTATCACAAACTGACCGGGAATTGGCGGGGATTTACATTCATATACCCTTTTGCAGGCAGGCCTGTTACTATTGCAATTTCTTTTTCTCCACTTCCTTACAGCTCAGAAACGAAGTAATTGAAGCAATATTGAAGGAAATTGAGCTTACTCCCGGAAAGAAAGAAAATCAGGTAAAAACAATTTACTTCGGAGGCGGCACACCATCCCTTGTTCAGGCTGCAGACCTTGGAAAGATTTTGCATGTTATTAGAAAACAATTTGATATTGATCCCGGAGCTGAAATCACGATTGAAGCCAATCCAGACGATATAACAGAAAGCCGTGCGGAAGAATGGCTGAAACTTGGTATCAACCGGCTGAGTATAGGAATTCAGTCATTTCATGAACACGACCTTCAATGGATGAATCGCGCGCACGATGCAAAACAGGCTGCCCGGTCGATTGAAATCATCCGGCAAACTGGTTTTACCAATTTCAGTATAGATCTCATATTTGGTTCTCCGGTAACGAGTATGGATGACTGGACTTCCAACGTAGCTAAAGTGATTGAACTGAATGTGCCACATATAAGCGCCTATGCATTAACGGTAGAGCCACAAACGGCGCTGGACAAAATGATCCGGTTGCACAAAAAGCAAAGCACTGATCCCGATCAGCAGGCGGAACAATATGAATACCTGATGAAAGCGATGGCCCGTGCTGGTTATGAACACTACGAGATTTCAAGTTTTTGTTTACCTGGTATGTACAGCAGACATAATTCCTCCTATTGGAAAGGTTCGGTATATTTTGGGTTCGGACCTTCGGCACATTCATTTGACGGACTTAAAAGAAGGTGGAATGTGGCCTCTAATCCTGCCTATATAAAATCATTATCCGAAGGAATCATTCCTTTCGAAGAGGAGCTTATCACACCGGTTAAAAAAATGAATGAGTATATTATGACTGCGTTGCGCACATCTTCGGGTTTGGATCTCATTTATTTCAAAAACGAATGGGGTGAAGCAGCTCTTGAACAAATTAAAAAAGATGCTATCGTTACGATTCAGCAGGAGCATGCGATCATTACGGATGAAAAAATAGTACTCACAGATCAGGGGAAATTATTTGCTGACGGGATTGCAGCATCTTTATTTGCAGTTGAATAGAATATTTCCCCGCGTTTCATAGATAATCAGGAAAGTTAGTACCTGAATTCGCCTGTGCGTGTGGGCGGGTTCCATGAGAACCCTTTAGCATAAGGGATCAGATCAGCGTTTCTTCAATCATCCTGAAACCTTCATCGGCAGGCAGTTTCTCCCATAAAATTTTGTAGATCGTTCCGGCAATTGGCATTTCCGATTTCAATTCGCCATTGATAAGAAAAATACTTCGGGATGCATTATATCCTTCAGCAAACATATTCATTTCGAGCCTTGCCGCTTGTACTGAATAGCCTTTCCCAATCATCGCACCAAAAGTCCTGTTCCGGCTGAACAAAGAATAGCAGGTAACCAGTAAATCACCCAGGTAAACAGAAGCCGCGTAATTGGGCGATTTACCCGGATGTTGTTCATCAGGTAAACTATGCACACCTACTTCAATATTCCTGATACCAGCCTGCCTTAAAAAGCCTGCCATTTCATCTGCGCAGTTGGCAATAAGCACGCTTAAGAAATTATCGCCGTATTCAAGCCCATGGGCAATGCCTGCTCCTAATGCATAAATATTTTTCAGGATAGCAGCGTACTGAACACCATACACATCCGTATTAACCACCGTATTCAGGTACGGAGTTCTGAAATTTTCAGCAATCGCAGCAGTTTCATTTTCAGAAATACCGGAGAAGGTGAGGTAGGACAATTTTTCAGCGGCGACTTCTTCGGCATGGCAGGGACCCATGATCGTGAAATAGTCTTCCGGATTCAGATCATAGGTTTGTTTAAGATAATCATTCAGCAAAAGATGGCGGTCAGGCAATATCCCTTTTACCGCTGAAATGATTTTCTTTCCTGAAAGCATTTCGGCAGTTATGCCTTTCAGTGAGTCAGCAACATAAGCAGATGGCGTGGCAATCAGGATATGATCTGCATTTGTTACAACCGTTTCAGCAGAAACAGTCAGTTTCAGAAACCGGGTATCAAAATAAACGGAGCTTAAGTAATTAGGATTATGATGACGTTTTTCGATATGTGCAACCATTTTTTCATTACGCACACACCATGTCACTTCATGCTCATTGTCTGTCAGCATTTTCACCAGAGCAGTTCCCCAGCTGCCACTCCCGATCATTCCAAATTTCATCTTCTTCCTTATTTATAAAAAAAGCGCCCCGCCACGGCGGGACGCTGTAAATATAAGGTTATGTTGAATTATTGCTTTACTTCGAAAAGCTGTTCACGCGGAACTACTTTCACTTTCATTCCATCCCGCAACATTTTACTTACTGTGGAATAAGGACCGGTAACAACCTGATCACCTTCTTTTAATCCATCCACAACTTCGATAAGATTGATGTCCTGGATATCAGTACGAACTTTTACACGTTTCACAGTGCCATCTGCCTGGAGTACAAAAACAACTTCCTGCTGATCGTCAATACTTCCCGTTACCGGAGCTTCAGGAGATTTGCTGTTGTTATCTTCAGTTTTAACCACCTGTTTCGCAGGGCCTTTAGCCCCTGCTTTTGCTGTATCATTTTTATCGCGGGTTGTAACTGCATTAATTGGTACAGTCAGCACATTTGCGTGGGTATTTGTCTGAATGTCCGCACTTGCACTCATACCCGGACGGAAAGGAAAATTTCTGGGTTTTGCAGGATCAATTAAATCTTTATAAGATTCCGGAATAAGCCTGATCCTCACTTCATAATTCGTTACATCTGTAGATGAGGATGCTGAAGCAGCAGCTGCAGCAGCTCCGCGGTTTGTACTTGCGATCTGTGTTACAACTCCTTTAAACTTCCTGTTCGTATATGCATCAACTTCAATAATAGCCGTATCACCGTAACTTACTTTTGGAATATCATTTTCACCAACGTCCACACGAACTTCAATAACACGCATATCTGCAACTCGCATCATTTCGGTACCCGCCATCATGGAGTTACCTACAACACGTTCACCTTTTTTCACATTGAGAAGGGACACGACGCCGCTCATAGGGGATATTACGCTGGTACGACTAAGATCTTTATTCGCACGTTCGAGGCTTGCCCTTGCACTGGCAACTCCCGCTCTTCCGCTATTGATCTGCTGGAGGCTGGCATTATAATCTGCTTTCGCAGTGAGGTAGGCATTTTCGGCCTGCTCGAATTCCAGTTTTGAAATTACTTTTTCGTCGAATAGTTGTTTTTGTCTTTTGAACTGGCGTTCGGCTTGCTCCATCCTGGCCTTAAAAGCTTCGAGTGCAGCACTTGAATTATCTACCTGCGCCTGTTGCTGATTAACGCCGGCAGCAGCCTGATCACGTTGTGTTGCGAGGATATCCGCATACACCCTGGCAAGCAACTGTCCCTTCTTTACGCTGTCGCCTTCTACTACAGTCAATTCCATAATTTCGCCTGAAACGTCCGGACTGATTTTTACTTCAATTTCCGGATACACTTTTCCGCTGGCGGTTACCACTTCCGTGATATTCTTCCTGGCGACTTTTTCGACAGACACTTTTGTGCCCTCTTCCTTACCAAAAACACCTGCCTTTTTTAAACCCAATAAAGCAACAATCACAACTACCAAACCCACCAGGATCCATATCATTTTCTTACTCATGATCCGAAAAAATTAGTCTTGATTAAAAGTATTCCCTTTTTTATAATCTGATACCCTGGCCTTTATAAAATTCCAGGACTTTCATACTGAAAACATAATTGTACTGCGCAACAACACGATCTAGTCTTGCACGTAACATATTGGTCTGGATTGTCAACAGGTCTATTGTTTGCAACACACCAGCGTCATATCTTTTTGTGGCGAGTTCAAATGAACGTTCCGCAGTTTTAACAGCTTTATCTCTTGCCAGGTAGGTCTGATAAAATCCGGTGGCATTCTGGTAAGCAGAATAAATATCCTGTTTGAGTTTAAGCGTTTCCTGTTCAATAAGCAGTTCTTTACTGCTTATATCAAGTTTTGCCCTGCTGATCGCCGATTTAGCATTCCATCCATTAAAAATGGGAATATTCAGAGCAATTCCGAGAGCCTGACCAAAGTTATCTTTTAAACTCCGGCCATATCCGTTCCAAAGCTCACCAAACTTATTTGACTTATCTGTAAATACTACCGTTGGGGTATACACAAATAGCTGATCTGTTCCGCTGACTACATATGCCTGTGAAGGAACATAACCACCATTCCCCGGAATTGAGGTGGTAAATGGAGAAAAATAACTCGTATTTACTTGGCCGAAAGCTGAAATTGTAGGATACAAACCTGCTCTGTTTGCATGATAAGCTTTTTCAGACGCTTTTAACCGCAGGT
>JAATGW010000314.1 GCA_015654495.1 Chitinophagales bacterium | reverse complement strand
TTTCATTTTAATGATTCAAAATACGGCGATGATGATCTTACTGTGGGAAGTATAAAACCTTACCAGTTGTTTCTGATCTTTAGCGAGCTGGTAGAAGGCATGGATGCAGCAGGAGTTGAACATGCCAGCGGTTTGGGTTGGATGATAGATGCATCGCATAATGTAAAAGACCCGCTTGAAGATTTATTGCAATCCGTGGACGCAATACTTCTTAGCTATGCCCAGGCGCTGCTTGTTGACAGAAATGCTTTGAATGAAGCACAGGAAAAAAATGATGTTGTCCGCTGTCAGGAGATTCTGCAATCGGCTTTCAGAACCGATCTCCGGCCGTTGGTTGCAGAAGCTTCAATTCGTTCCGGCGGTGTTTTAGAACCTGTGGATTCTTTCAGAAAACTCAGGGTAAGGCAACAGTTAATCCGGGAACGAGGGTCGCTGGCAGTTGCTACAGGACTTTAATCAGCAGACATATAAACCAGAGAGATTTATTTTCCAAAGCAAAATCAATGATTGCCATTTTTGATATCGGGAAAACAAACAAAAAATTATCGATTCTGGATGAGCAGTACCGCTTCATATTTGAAACCGCCGTTCAGATTCCTGAAATCAAAGATGATGACGGAGATCCCTGCGAAGACCTTGACGCGTTGATGACCTGGATCAGGTCGGGTTTTGCTTCGGTTATTGCAAACAGTGAGTACAATATTTCCGCACTTAATTTTTCTTCGTATGGCGCCAGCTTAGTTGGAGTTAACGGTGCCGGTTTGCCAGCAACCCATCTGTATAATTACCTGAAACCTTTTCCCGAAACATTAAAAACACAGTTCTATAACGATTATGGCGGAGAACAAAAGGTCGCATTGGAGACAGCTTCGCCGATCCTGGGTAATCTGAATTCGGGGATGCAGCTTTATCTGCTGCTCAAATCAAAACCGGAAATTTATGCAGACATACAATATGCACTGCATCTGCCCCAGTTTTTTTCATTTCTGTTTACAAAGAAATTTTATTCTGATATGACCAGTATCGGATGCCATACGCATCTCTGGGATTTCAGAAAAAATGAATATCATAAATGGGTAACAAGGGAAGGAATTGAAAAAATACTTGCACCGGTTATAGCTGGAAATAAAACTTTTGGCATTGAAGTTTCAGGCAGGAAAATTAAAACCGGCCCGGGGCTTCATGATAGCTCTTCAGCATTGATACCTTACCTGACCTGCTTTCAAAATCCTTTTTTACTGATTTCCACCGGCACCTGGTGTATAAGCTTAAATCCATTTAACCAGCATCCGCTTACCCCTGAAGAGTTAAGGCAGGATTGCCTTTCTTACCTTACACATGAAGGTCAGGCGGTAAAAGCTTCCCGGCTTTTCGCCGGCCACTGGCATGATGTGCAAACCAAAAGGCTGGCTTCATTTTTTAATGTGACAGCGGATTTTTACAAATCAGTATCCTGGACTCCGGAAAAATTTTCTGCTCTGGATCTCAATGAGCAACTTGAACATATTTCCAATGCATTTATAAACACCGGCAAAATTCAGTTCGGGAATACAGCCCTGGATCAGTACCCTGATTATGAATCTGCCTATTATGATCTTATGAAAGAGATCATCTGTCTTCAGGTATATTCCACCAATCTCATACTTGCCAATACTGGTGTCGGACAAATTTTTGTCGATGGTGGATTTGGCAGCAATATGCTTTATATGCATATGCTGGCGTTGATGTATCCAGACCTTAAAGTGTACGCGGCCTCGGTTTTACAGGCGTCTTCAATTGGTGCCGCAATGATTCTCCATCATCAATGGAATCCCGATCCGGTTCCGGCTGATATTGTCAAATTGAAACTTTATCCGACTCAGGACTGAAGGGCTTTGCCAACCCGCCTGCCATTTGTTTATTCTTTCACTTTATTTTTGAAAGGTTTTTACACCATTTCAATTTTTTTACATGCTGAAAACAATCCTGCTGCTCACTTGTTCCAATATATTTATGACGATCGCCTGGTATGGTCATCTTAAGTTTAATGAAGTCCAGATCTGGAAAGCTATTTTGATAAGCTGGGCTATAGCCTTTTTTGAATACTGTCTGATGGTTCCTGCAAACCGGTCAGGATATGCAGCGGGAATGAATGGCTTCCAGCTAAAAATGACACAGGAAGTAATAACGCTTGTAGTGTTCACAGCATTTGCGGTAATCTACCTTAAAGAACCTTTTCATCTAAAATACCTGCTCAGTTTTGTATTTCTGCTGCTCGCTGTTTATTTTATGTTTAAGAAATAACTCCTACGTTAAACGTTCAACGTTGAACGTTTAACGTAGGAGTTAGCCCGGGTAGTTGGCCCTGATATTTTTTTCTGCCTTTATAACGGTATCGATTATGCGCTTTTCCCGGGTTTCGGGCCTTTTCGCCATCAGTATCCATTGAAAAATAAATTTCTGAACAGAGGGCGGAAATGCATTAAAATGCCCGGCCGCTTTCTTATTCTTTTCCAATGCTTTTTTCAGGTCTTCCGGCATCTCCCAGGCTTCGGACTGGTCAATCCGCGACCAGCTTCCGTTTTCTTTGGCAATTTCAATCGCCTTAAACCCCGCCGGCATAACCAAGTCCTGCTCCTGTAAAGCCGCTAACCTCTTTTTGTTTGAAGCGCTCCAAACACTCGATGATTTCCTGCGTGAAAAAAGCTGTACATAATTTTCATCGTCTTTTTTTCTTGTGACGCTGTCAATCCAGCCAAAACACAATGCTTCCTGAACTGCTTCTTCATAAATTATTCCGGCTTTTTTGCTGGTGGTCTTTCTTAGTACCACCCAGATCCTTTCCTTCTCCTCATGATTTTTAATAAGCCAGTTTCGCCAGGCATTCCTGCTTCCAGGTCTATATTCAGGAACATCGTCCAGACTATTTTTCATACCAATGAATTTAATAAACCCACTGCAGTTTAATGCAAACCATTTGTGCTATTTACGGGTTATTTAAGTTCTGCAGAATAATTGAGGGATGTGTATTTGTTGTATGATGTCTTTTCCTTTCAAAAAAATCACCTAAATTTTGTCGTGATTTTCCCGCCTGGTTTGATGTTTTACACTTGTAAGCGCTTATTTGTGTATTTATCTTTGTGATGTTTAGTACCGGTATTATTCTTTGTCCGCTGTAGGCGGAATAGTTAGCATTCGCCTTCGGCGGACGATGGATCGATTTTGGTAGGTGAATCCCTGGGCGCGCTCAGGATCATCTACCTAATCAATCCATCAAAAATGGAGGTGGTGGCGGGGGAGGGCGAGGGAGGGCCCAGCGGGTTCGTTGCGGAGCAGGCTGGTTTGAATTTTTACAGGTTTTTTTCAGATTGCGGTGATCAACATTTTACAGTTTCTGGACTTCAGGGTAAGAGTTCAAAGTCCCGGCATTTAAACTCTACATATAACTTTTGGTACCAGCCTCTATTATTGAGTCTGGCGGCAAATCCTATTTATATTAACACCTATTTAGCTCTCTTTGTTAGGTAAAAAAGGTTGAAAATATTAGATTACTTAAATGAAGAACCCCCTGAGTGTTTTCTTATTGTGCTTTTTTCTGGTTGCGGTATCAGCAGCCTGTGCCAAAAAGAATACGATGGCTGATCCTGATCCCAACCCTCCCGATACAACAACCATTCCCCTGGTTCCGGTAAAGGTGTTGCGGTCAGATCTGAATTTTCCCTGGGAAATTCTCTGGGGTAAAGACAATCATATCTGGATGACTGAAAGAAATGGCAGGATCAGCAAATTGAAAGCAGATGATGGCTCCACTGTCTTTAGTCAGACGCTTCCTGATGTTGTTTCAAGAGGAGAAGGTGGATTATTGGGAATGGCGCAGGATCCCGCTTTTAACAGCAACGGAAACCTGTATGTGGTTTATAACTATCTGAAGAATAATATTTATACGGAAAAGGTAGTACGACTCACATTTACAAATGGAATGCTCGAAAATCCGTTGGTGATTCTTGATAATATTCCGGCAGCATCAATACATAACGGTTCACGGTTGTGGGTAACCGAAGGTGGCGACAACAAACTTTTTATATCCACAGGTGACGCATCCAACAGCGGACAGGCACAGGATCCCGGTTCCCTGTCGGGTAAAATTTTAAGAGTAAATACTGATGGATCAATTCCGGCAGATAATCCTATTCCGGGGAATCCGCTCTGGAGTTTCGGGCATCGTAATCCGCAGGGGATGGTTATTACTGATGGAAAACTTTTTACTGCGGAACATGGTCCAAACGTGGAAGATGAAGTAAACCTTGTCGTGAAAGGAAAAAATCATGGATGGCCACAAGTAAATGGTCCTTGTGAGGGAAGCGAAACCAGCTTCTGTAATTCTGCATCTGTGTCAGAACCGATCTGGTCTTCAGGAGGGTCTACCTTTGCGATCAGTGGTATGGATTATTATAATTCTGATCGCATTCCGGAATGGAAAAACTCGCTCCTGCTTGCCTCTCTTAAAAATACGACCCTTTATGTTCTGAAATTGAATGCAGGTAAAACGGCTGTAACAGGAACCACCACATTTTTCTCCGGGACCTATGGCAGGCTTCGTGATATCTGTATTTCACCACAAGGAACTGTATATATCTGTACCAGCAATGGCGGTTCGGGTGATAAATTGATTGCTGTGAATAACCCCTAAGGGGTTAGGTTAGACGTTCAGCGTTTAACGTTTAACGTTGGAATTAAATGTTCGTTCCTACGGCCCCAGGGTTAAAACCCTGCGCTATAGATTGCACCGTTCCTACGGAACTGAAAAACCAAAATTGTATTGGCTGCTGACTTCGGCCTTCGTACCTCGCACTTCGTACTTCCCTCAGTCTCCCCAGATTTCATCCTTGCCGTCAAGCCATTTCTTGACGAGGTCGGTGGTAACAGATTTCGGACGTTCGAGCGGAAATGCAAGCGCCCTGTCCCAGCAAAGACTTGCGAGTACGCCAAGAGCGCGGCTCACACCAAATAAAACGGTATAGAATTCATATTCAACCATTCCGTAATGAACGAGTAATGCGCCGCTATGCGCATCAACATTTGGCCATGGATTTTTTACCTTTCCAAGCGAACTCAGAATATCGGGAACAGTTTCATATATCCGCCAGACTGTTTTTACCAAGGGATCGTTTGGCATGTGTTTCTTTCCGAATTCCATCTGCGCCGTAAATCTCGGATCCGTTTTACGTAATACAGCATGGCCATATCCCGGCACTACTTTGCCTTCGCCGAGCGTTTTCTTTACATAGTTTTCAATCTGTTTTTTTGTTGGAAGTTCCACAGCAAGCTCCTCACGCATTTCATAAATCCACTTGATTACTTCCTGATTTGCCAGCCCATGTAAAGGTCCGGCGAGGCCGTTCATGCCGGCGGCAAGACTCAGAAAAGGATCACTCAGGGCCGAACCAACAAGGTGTGTGGTATGAGCAGATACATTTCCGCCTTCATGGTCGGCATGAATCGTCATATACAAACGCATGAGCTCTTTAAAGCTATCATCGTTATAACCCATCATATGTGCAAAATTGCCTGCCCAGTCGAGAAGGCCGTTTGGCTGAATATGATTTCCGTTTTTGTATTTTCTTCTGTAGATATATGCAGCAATTCGGGGTAAGCGTGCAATCAGGTCCATTGTGTCATCGAAGGTCGCATCCCAGTAATCTTTTTTATGCATGCCCTCGGCATACCTCTTTGCAAAATGGCTTCCTGTTTGCAGGGCCATAATGCCAACCACAAACTGAGTCATGGGATGCGATGATACCGGCAGTGCTTCTATGGTATCGAAAACATAATTGGGCACATGCGACCGGCGCTGCCAGTTGGATGTCACCTGGTTCACATCGTCTTCTGAAGGAAGATCGCCTGTCAGCATCAGGTAAAACAGTCCTTCGGGAAGTGGCTCGCTGCCTCCTTTTACTTTTGGAAGATTTTTCTGTAGTTCGGGAATTGAAAATCCACGGAACCGGATACCTTCAGAGGCGTCGAGTAAAGAGGTTTCACTAACCAGACCGGTAATGCCCCGCATCCCCTGGTAAATCTGCGAAAGAGTTACTTCTCCGATCTTTTTCTTTCCATGAACTTTTATGATATTTCTTATTTCTGCTCCAAGCTCTTCAGATTTTATTTTGAACCGGTCTTTGATCTCTTCCATGAATGAATTCTGTTTGAACTGACTTGATAAGAACGATGCTGACCCTATAAAGGTAAAAAAACATGCCTGTAGGAACAAATGATTTGATTATAAACCCCCTGCATCAGATTGATTTTTACGTATAAGGATAACTGATATGAGTTTAAGGTTTAAGGTTTAACGTTGAAAGTGAACCACTGGTAGTCAAATGCCTGATTAAGATTTTATCAGGAAAAGTTTGCCGGACAGTGAACGGGAAAGAGGGAAGAAAAGAGAAACAGGAACAGAAAGGGTTGTCAGGTTATCAGGTTATTAGGTTATCAGGTTTTAGGTAGTAAGTTTTAGGTTGTAAGTTTTAACATCAAAAAAGAAAGCTTCACCGGAATCCACACTAACTTTTCCAAATTGGCTGATCACCGACTGACGTCGGGTAAGGTTTGCATGAACGGGAAAGAGAAAGAGGGACGAGAAAGAGGAAGAAAGGGAAACAGAAACAGGAACAGGAAACAGAAACAGGAACAGGAACAGAAACAGGAACAGGAACAGGAACAGAAACAGAAACAGGAACAGGAACAGATGGGTTCCAGACTCCAGACTCCAGTATTCAGACTCCAGACTCCCGACCCCAGACTCCAGACTATTTCGGCGCTTTCCTGTACAAATAAACTGTAAGCACCGCGAAGAGAACATTCGGTATCCAGGCCGCAAGATTGGGATCCAGGTCGCCTTTGGTGCTGAAGATGGTTGAGAACCTGTCCGCCAGAATAAAAACAGCACAGATAATTATTCCCAGGGCCAGGTGCACACCGCTCCCACCACGGATTTTACGGCAGGCCAGAATCGCCCCGATCAGTGTGAGGATGATTACAGCAGCTGGAGTAGCATTTCGATGCGCTCTTTCCATCATCAGGTCTTTCACCGTTTCTGAACCACGTAATTTGTCAAGCTCGATCATCCGGTTAAGTTCAGGTGTTGTAAGACGCGACTGTACATATTCGTCTCTTTTCAGATCGTCAGGTTTAAAATTAAATTTGCGATGCTGCTCAGTATAAAATTTTGCTTCTTC
>JAATGW010000053.1 GCA_015654495.1 Chitinophagales bacterium | reverse complement strand
GCAAAAACAATCAGGGAAGCTATCGTTGTTGGAGAGCCTGCTTTGATTGCGCAAAAAAACCAGCTCGCCGTTATCGAGATCATGAAAGTATACGGATTTTCTATCCTGGTGGAAGGATTTGGCAATATTCCGTACACAGAGGCGCTGGACGTAAACAATGTATTACCCAGGTACGACGATGGGCTGACGGTGTACACTGATCTGATCAACAGGCTCAGCGCTGCGATAAATAATCTTAACCCTGCAGGCGCAGGCTTTGAAACCACTGCAGACCTTATTTACCAGGGAAATATAGGCAAGTGGAAAAAGTTTGCCAATTCGTTGAAGCTGAAAATGGGATTGAGAATAATCGACAAAGACCAGTCTCTCGGTGCAGCAACAGTTAGTTCCGCCATTCAGAGTGGAGTGTTTACTTCAAACCTCGACAATGCCGTTTTTAAATATCTCGACGGATCGCCTAACACCAATGCATGGTGGGTAAACCTGGTGCAGAATTCACAGAAATACTTTGTGGCAACTGATGTAATTGTGAATCCGATGAATGCGATGAACGATCCCCGCAGGGCTGCTTTCTTCTCTATGGTAAACGGCCAGTATGTGGGAGGGAAATACGGTGTTGTACAAAACTATGATCCCTTCTCACACCTTGGTTCAATATTTTATACTCCTTCTCTGCCTACGATAATTCTCGACTATGCAACTGTGGAATTTTGCCTTGCCGAAGCTGCAGAACGTGGCATAGCTTCAGTTACAAACCCTGAATCTCATTACAACGATGCCATAAAAGCCTCATTGGCTTACTATGGTATTACACCTGCGGACGCCAATACCTATCTCGCCCAGCCATCAGTGGCCTATAGTTCTGCAGATGGAACCTGGCAAAAAAAGATTGGCACACAAAAATGGATTGCATTATTTAACCAGGGTTTTGAAGCATGGACCGAGTACAGAAGGCTGGACTACCCGATTCTCCATGCTCCGGATCAGGCTTCTATTAATATTGTGCCTACAAGGTTTATGTATCCTTTTGATGAACAAACTTTAAACGGCACAAATTATGAAGCAGCAGCAACAGCTATCGGTGGCGATTTGCTGACTACAAAATTATTCTGGGACGTTCATTAATAAAAAGAAGCTTCTTAACAGTCAGGTTTTCTCATGTTTGCTAAGGTATACACACGGGTTATTTATTTCTATAAATAATCCGTGTTATAACCACGTTAAAGCTTAGTTGAAAACAAAAATTCTTTTAGCAATTACCCCTGCAAGTATGAATATTCTGAAAGTATTCCTGGTAAAGGTTCTGATTTTTTATACTCATTCAGGTCATGCACAGGGAACGGTGGAAGACTATGGCCGGGCTGCGCTGGTAAAATCCAAAATGGAGAATAAGGTTTATTATTCTCCCAAAACATTTACCTGGCTGCAAAACGGGGCTGCGATTTGGTACATGATCGCAACGCCAAAAGGAAGGGAATTTATATTGGCCGATATCAACCTGAAAGAACGCAGGCCGGCATTCGACCAGGCGAAGCTGGCGAAAAGTTTATCTGCCATCACCAATAGAAAAATTTCGCCGTACGATTTACCTTTTACAGAATTCTCCTTTGCAGAAAAGGAAACGAAGATTGAATTCGTTGCAGAAGGCAGCATCTGGCAGGCTGATCTTACAAGCTATATTATAACAGAAAAGGGAAAAGCCCTTGCTTCACCAGGCAACGAAGGAAGAAGATCTGCAATACTGAATACTGAACCGATAAAATCTCCCGACGGAAAATGGCTGGCTTTTATTAAGAACTATAATGTTTATGTGCGTCCGGTTTCAACTGTCAACGAAGAATCTGCCCTGAGTTTCGACGGGTCAGAAGGTGATTATTATTCGTCGGGCGATGTCGTTTGGTCGCCAGATTCAAAAAAGATTTTTACTTTCAGAATAAGGGCCAATAAGCCCCATCCTGTTTACCTGATCGAATCTTCACCCACTGATCAGTTGCAACCCAAACTACACACGAGGAATTACCTGAAGCCCGGTGATGCATTGCCTGTAAAAATTCCTTCCATATTTGTGCTGGAATCAAAACTACATTTCAGCGTTGATGAATCGCTGATCAAAGAGCACTATAACATCGCAAATCCGGCATGGAGAAAGGATAGCCGCAGCGTCAGCTTTGAATATAACAAGCGTGGGCACCAGGTATATAAAATAATGGAACTGGAAGCTACTACCGGAAAGGTATACACGCTTGTTGCGGAAGATTGTAAAACTTTCTTCGATTATAACGGAAAGAAATTCCGGTATGATATTGAAGATGGTAAGGAAATACTCTGGACTTCAGAACGCGATGGCTGGAATCACCTGTATCTTTTTGACGCCGTTACAGGCAAAATCAAAAACCAGGTAACCCGTGGAGAATGGGTGGTGCGAAGGGTGATAAAAGTGGACGAAACAAAACGCAATATTATTTTTGAAGCCAGCGGTAAGAACCCGGCCCAGGATCCTTATTTTATCCAGTATTATAAAATTAATTTCGACGGTACAGGACTAGTGCCACTCACCACTGAAAACGGAAATCACACTGCTTTTTTCTCTCCCGATTTCAGCCATTTTGCAGATGTGTGGTCGCGGGTAGATGAGCCTCCTGTTTCAGTGTTGAGAAACGCAGCGGATGGCAGCATCATCATGAAACTTGAGCAGGCTGATATCAAATCCCTGATTAGCGCAGGATGGCGATTGCCCGAAGTATTTAATGCAAAAGGCAGGGACGGCATAACCGATATATGGGGCATCATTGTCCGTCCCGTAAATTTCGACCCCCGCAAAAAATATCCGGTTATCGAATATATCTATGCAGGTCCGCATAACTCCTTTGTTCCTAAAAGTTTTATTGCAGATCCCAAATCCGGCGACTATCGTTCGCTTAGTGCGTTTCATGAACTGGCCGAACTCGGATTTATTGTTGTACAAATCGATGGGATGGGTACCTCAAACCGATCAAAAGCTTTTCATGATATCAGCTGGAAAAATCTGAAAGATGGTGGATTCCCGGACAGGATATTATGGATGCAGGCCGCTGCTGCAAAATATCCTTATATGGACCTGAAAAATGTGGGGATTTACGGTAACTCCGCCGGCGGGCAAAATTCAATGGCCGCATTACTGTTTCATCCTGATTTTTATAAAGTGGCTGTATCATCTTCCGGATGCCACGATAACCGGATGGATAAGATCTGGTGGAATGAATTATGGATGGGTTATCCCATCGGCCCGCAGTACGAAGCATCATCCAATGTAACTCATGCGGCAAAACTGAAAGGCAAACTTCTTTTAATACTGGGCGAAATGGACGAAAATGTTCCGCCTGAATCCACGCTGCAACTGGTAAATGCGCTGATCAGGGCGAATAAGAATTTTGACTTTCTGATAGTGCCAGGTATGGGGCATTCCATGGGCGGCGATTACGGCGAACATAAACGAAGGGATTTTTTTGTAAAACATTTATTGGGTGTGGAGCCGCCGGGATGGTAACGTTCAACGTTGAACGT
>JAATGW010000367.1 GCA_015654495.1 Chitinophagales bacterium | reverse complement strand
GCAATAGCTTATCACTCCATCTATTCCTTTAATTACCTTCTGTTCTCTGACCGGACTTCTGAATCCAAGATCCCAAAGCATTTTTAAGGAGCCCGCATGGGACAACAGTTCATCCGGAACTTTTTTGCCGGCAAGTAATGTATAGTCGCTCACATGGTAAAGAAATGCTTCCAGATTTCGTTTGCTTACTTCTTTTGCGTCCTTTATGCGAAGAGTACCCGAAGCGGCATTGCGCGGATTAGCCAGTGGAGGAAGATTTTGTTCCGCAAGTTTTTCGTTGAATTTTTTAAAGCTTTCTTTGTTCATGAGAACTTCCCCCCTTATTTCAATCTGTTGAATACCATAACGGGAGAAACTGGCCGACAGCGGAACAGAACGTATTTGCTTCAGGTTGTTTGTGATCAGCTCTCCCTGAATTCCATCACCACGTGTGGCGCCCCGGGCAAAAAGATCATCTTCATATATCAGCGAGATGCTGGCCCCGTCAAATTTGGGTTCTACACAATATTCAACTTCAGGAAGTCCTGAAAGTTCTCTTGCTTTCCTGTTCCAGTCAATCAGGTCTTCCGCATTGTAACTGTTCTCAAGCGAAAGCATCGGAACAAGATGTTCAACAGTCACAAAATTCTGCGTTATACCGGGTGCTACACGTTGTGTAGGTGAATCCGCGGTAATCCATTCAGGGTGGGTTGCTTCTGCCTTTTCCAGTTCTTTAAAGAGCAGGTCGTATTCCTGGTCCGTAATCATAGGGTCGCTCAGTATGTAATAACGGTACTCGTGAAAGCGAAGAATTTCTCTCAGTGATACAAGTTCTTTTTCTGCAGCCGGATTCGTTTTTTTTCTGAGTAGCGCGGCTGTTTCTTCCTGCAGTCTTTTTGTTTGTTCTGCTGTGTACATAACAAGTTGAATTAATAAAAACTGAATAAAGATAGCATCACACAGATTCAGGAAAACCAACCGCTGAAAGAGAACTAAAATCCGGAAGCAAGTTTTTTCTATACATTTGGAGCTCGCAGACCGAAAATTTTCCCAACCTAAACAATTGCCCGTATGACCCGAGCCGGCGGTAAACCTAATATTAATACCAGCCCGGTAACATTAGGAGCCGGATTTCAGTTCGCAGTTTCTGTAGACTGTGTAATTTTCGGTTACGAGAATAATACACTAAAAGTATTACTGATCAATTGTGACCTCCCCGAATTTAAGGATCAATGGTCTTTGCTGGGTGATCTTGTTCATCCTGACGAGGACCTGGAAAATGCAGCTTACCGGATTCTCAGGGAACGGACAGGCCTGGAGAATGTATTTCTGGAACAGGTACAAACTTTTGGCAGTATTAACCGTCACCCGGCGGGGAGGGTTATCACAACAGCTTATTTCTCATTACTGAATGTTCGCGATCATCAGCTGAAATTGCTTAATAACGATTTGCACTGGCATTCACTGAAGGACATCAGCTGCATGGCTTTTGATCATAAGCAGATCCTGGATACCTGTTATTTTACCCTGCAGAAAAAAATTCAGGAAGAACCTATCATTTTCAATTTACTTGCCAATAAATTTTCGCTTCGAGAACTGCAGGTGTTATATGAAACAATCCTGAATGTGGAACTGGACAGGAGAAATTTCAGAAAAAAACTGTTCACTACCAATCTCCTTACAGACCTCGAAGAAATGGAAACAAATGTGCCACACAGACCAGGAAGACTTTATTCTTTTAATCACCGGCAGTATGCTGAAATGAAAAAGAAGACTTTTGTAGGTATCGATTTCTGATCTATCGCTTTAATGGCATGAACTTCCAAAACTCCCGATGCAGCAATAAATGGGAAAATTCTGTCTGGATAACCAGTCGCACGGAAATATCTTCAGGCCCTGGAATCCGGATCTCAAGCCAGGATTTATCACATTCAGTAAAATATCGGTACTAAATCTCTGTTAAATAATTTTTGGCTTTATGTAAAAACTACATAATTTAGCCCCATCTTAACCAACTAAACGATTGTTATGACTGCCAAAACTATGCTACGAGCGATCGTATTCCCATGCCTTTTATTATTTTTTTCTCTCTCATCATTTTCACAGGACAAAACAGTATCGGGTAAGGTTGTCGACAGCAAAGACAACACGCCGGTAGTAGGTGCTTCCGTTACCGCGAAGGGTACCAATGCAGGTACTTCTACAGGTTCCGACGGTACTTTCACATTTACAGTTCCTTCAACAGCAACTAGAATTGTAATTTCCTCTGTAGGTTTTGTAACCCAGGAAGTTGCCATCACTGCCGGTACGATGGGCATTTCCCTCGTACAGGGAGGTAATAACCTGAATGAGGTAGTTGTTACGGGTTATGGAACTCAACGAAGGAGGGAAGTTACGAGTGCCATTACAAAAATTTCTCCTGAGGGATTTAACAAGGGAAATATCAGTGACGTTGCCCAGCTTTTACAGGGTAAAGTTGCAGGTCTTTCCATTTCAAAAGCTGGCAGCAATCCTAACGGAGGTTACACTCTTCGTTTGCGTGGGTTGTCTACAATCGGACCAAACTCCCAGCCGCTGGTAGTTGTTGATGGTCAGATCGGAGCTGATCTTAATACGATCGATCCGAATGATATCGCAAATATTGAAGTTTTGAAGGACGGATCTGCAGCTGCGATTTATGGTACACGCGGTTCTGCGGGGGTTATTATAGTAACGTCAAAAAAAGGTCGTGCGGGTACTTCTCAATTAAACTACGCTGGTTCTGTGAGTGTTGAAGATCCTTTCCGTTTTACTCCACATATGACTGCTGCAGAATTCCGTGCGCTTGGAAAAGGAACTGATTATGGTGCGAGCACCGATTGGAACGATGAAATTACAAGGACAGCACTGTCAACTACCCACAACATAGCGTTTTCCGGTGGCAGTTCTCAAACCGTTTATAGTGTATCATTTAATTATCGCGGACAGGAAGGTGTAGCTATTGAAACCGGTTTCCAGCAATTTAATGGTCGCGCCAATTTAACCCATAAAGCT
Source organism: Chitinophagales bacterium (assembly GCA_015654495.1). Classification (GTDB taxonomy): domain Bacteria; phylum Bacteroidota; class Bacteroidia; order Chitinophagales; family Chitinophagaceae; genus Pollutibacter. The sequence continues at coordinate 7,270 of JAATGW010000367.1, read as the reverse complement.
CTTAAAAACAGACTTGTACTTAGTCTGGATATGAATGGGACAAAAAGACAGGCAGAAAATGGTTATGCTGATGCATTTAAATACGCAACAATTTATAATCCTACTGCCCCTGTTTACACGAATAACCCTTTATATGATATTACTGGTGGGGGTTTTTACGAACAGAATTTCGTAGACTATTCAAATCCAGTAGCAATGTTGTTGCAGAATACCAACAGGACGAATACAGTGAGGTATTTTCTTCAGGGTTCTGCAGAGCTGGAAATTATGAAAGGCTTAAAGCTCCTTGGGCGTTATGGACAACAGGATAATAATAGTCTGAATGAACAGTACTCTCCAAGAACAGCATTTATTTCCCGTGGATTTGCTGATGGAGTACAGGGCGTTTCAAGGAGAGGGTATTCTTATAAAAACAGCAATCAGGCATTCAATCGCCTTTTCGAAACAACGCTTTCTTATAACCATAAATTTGGCAAACTCGGAATTGATGCCGTTGGTGGTTATTCATGGCAGCAATTTGATTATTCCGGTTATAATGTCGGCGGCGGTGATTTCATTACCGATGCATCGAGTTATAACTTTGGTGCTGCTCTTGATTTCGATAATGGTATCGGAGTCGTCGGTTCTTATAAAAATGCGAATCGCTTAATTGCATTCTTCGGAAGAGTAAATTTGAATTGGGATGACTTCCTCTTCCTCTCTGCTAGCCTTAGGCACGAAGGATCAACAATGTTTGGTAAAAACAACCAGTGGGGTAATTTCCCTGCGGTAAGTGCAGGTATTGATCTGAAAAGGATTCTCGACGTAGACGTTATCAATTCTTTGAAATTCCGCGCGAGTTACGGTATCACTGGTGCTCTTCCACCTTCTCCATATCTTTCAATGGACAGGCTGGGTACATCAGGTAACTATTATGCTGGTAACGGCACTTATCTGCAGTCGTATCTAGGAACAGTTAACGCAAATCCAGACCTGGGATGGGAGAAAAAAGCTGAGTTGGATTTCGGATTAGACTTCTCTCTATTCAACAGCAGATTGAACGGTAGTTTTGATTATTACAATCGTCAAACCAAAGATCTGATATTCAACGTAACAGTTCCATCGCCACCAAATCTTTTCAATAATACCTGGAAGAATATTGGAGTATTAGAAAATCATGGCTTTGAGTTGACGTTAAATTATGATGTTTTCAGACGCCAGAATTTCACTTGGACAACAGGGTTGGTTTATACCACTTATAATGTGTACCTGAAAGAATTGGATGAATCTTTAAAAGGTCAGTATGTAGGTTCTACAAACCTTGGAACTCCTGGTCAGGAAGCTACTGAGCTGAACAGAAACTACGAAGGTCAGCCGGTAGGTAATCTCTGGGGATACAAGTTTTTGGGTGTTGACCCGCGCGGGAAATATTTATTTGCTGATGCGACTGGAAAGGGAGTTAGAGCAGATAGTGGAGCTGTGCGCCAGTTTATTGGAAACGGGTTACCTGATTTTGAGTTCGGATGGACAAACACATTCAAGTATAAAAACTTTGATTTTAGCTTCTTTATCCGTGGTGCCATCGGACATGAAATGATCAACACCTTCAGGGCTTTCTACGAAAACCCGAATATTGCAACCAGCTATAATGTTATCAATTCAAAATACTTTGATCCAAAGATTACAGATGCGCAGATCTATAGCAGTCTGCACGTGGAAAAAGGTTCTTTTGCAAAACTGGACAACGCTACTCTCGGATATAACGTACCTATTCGTCAGGGAAGTAATTTCTCCGGATATGTTCGTAATCTGAGATTATACCTGACAGGCCAGAACCTTTTTATGATCACTGATTATACTGGTGTTGATCCGGAAGTTCGTTATGCTGATGGAACCAATCCTCCTAATCCACTTGCTCCTGGTATCGACAGAAGAGAAACCTGGGTTATGTCAAGAATTTTCACTTTTGGTGTAAACATTGGTCTTTAATCTCAACTAATAAATTTCAGTAAATATGAAACTGAATAAATTAATAAAAGTCTCACTTGCGGCATCCGTTTGTTTTTCAATATCATGCACAAAACTGGATGAAACTGAATTGTTGTATGATACTGTAACTTCAGAGAATTTTTATAAAACTGATGCTGAGTTAGCCTCTGCCGTAGGTGCTGCTTATGGTAATATTTATGGCCTTTTGGGAAATGGTAATATTTTTTCGGTCAGTGAGGTGCCTTCGGATGAAGTTGTAGTTCCTCAACGAGGGGCTGACTGGGGTGATGGAGGGCATTGGATCAGGCTGAAACAGCATGCCTATAAAGCAGATGATCCAATGATCATCAATAGCTGGAATTTTGGATTTTCAGGTGTCACAACTTGTAATAAGCTAATTGCTATTTTACAGGATAATACATCACCACTGGCACCAGCCTATTTGTCAGAATTGAAGGCTTTAAGAGCTATTTATTACTTGTGGCTTATAGATCTTTTCGGTAATGTACCTATCACCACCGACTTCACAGATGTAGCTCCTCCCCCAACAAAATCAAGAACCGAAGTTTACAACTTTATTGAATCAGAGTTAATCGCAAATGTAGATGACCTGCCAAAATCAGGATTTGCTGATGGTCCAAATTACGGCCGTGTGGGTTACTATGCTGCAAAGTTTGCCTTACTCAGGCTTTACCTCAATGCACAGGTATATAAGGGTACACCCTAGTGGGATAAGGCTATCGCGGTAGCTGATGAAATAATTAATGCTGGCGTGTTTTCGCTTATGCCGAACTATGTAGATAATTTTAAACGCGATAATATTGGATCTACTGAGTTTATCTGGGCAGTTCCATACAATGGTGTTAAAGCAGGTGGAAATAATATTGTGATGATGACTTTGAGTTATCTGAATCAGACTGCTTATAAAATTAATGCACAACCCTGGAATGGATTTGCGACAACAGCAGAGTTTTACAAATCTTATATTGATCCGGTTCAGAATCCAGGACCCCAGGGCGACGTTGTCGGTTTAAGCCCTCTTGGTACTGAAGTGACAGGAACATTGGATAAAAGACTTTCCAATTTCCTCACTGGGCCGCAGTATGATGCTGACGGAACAACTAGGCTTCTTGATGGCGGTGCCGATCTGACAGATCCCGATGGACCACCACTCACCTTTACACCGTACATCAACGAACTCTTTCCAAATGCGTGGAGGCAGTCAGGTGCAAGAATTGGCAAATACCAGTTTTATTCGGGGATATTACAGAATGCTGACAACGATTTTCCTATATTCAGATATGCTGATGTGCTCCTGATGAAGGCTGAAGCAGTTGCGAGAAAAAATGCAAACTGGAGCGATGCTACCACACTTGCAATTATAAATCAGATCAGAACGGTGCATGGAGGTGTTGATCCACTCCCTTCATTAACAGCAGAGTCTTTCCTTGCTGAACGTGGTCGTGAAATGTTCGCAGAAACAATTAGGAGAACTGATATGATCCGTTTTGGAGTGTTTAACAGAGCATTCGAATGGCATTCGGCTGATGCTGATTCGCATTGGAATCTTTTTCCGATTCCTGCTTCTCAGATCAACGCTAATCCGAATCTGGTTCAGAATCCTGGATACTAATATTCTTTTAATATTTAATTCGAATAAAGCAAGTGAATTTTCACTTGCTTTATTCTTTATTGGAACTACTGCTGATTTGGGTTTAAATTAACTTCGGGTCACAGGCTGTGACTTAACTTTATCCATTTGATGTTCGTGAACTTGTCATGTTGAACAAAAGTGATTCTTTCAGCATTTTTTTTAGGCCGATCTGGTTACTGTTAGTGTTTGCAAGGTGCAACACAGAAGTTGGAAACCAGGATGTGGTGGCAGATTCTCCTGATATTCCTGGTAAAATCTTTGTAAGTGAAAATGCTGAATCCACAGGTATAAGCTTTTCAAATAATGTTGAATATACCGAAGAAATGAATGTTTATACTTTCCGGAATTTTTACAATGGTGGCGGAGTAGCGATAGGCGACATTAATAACGATGGCCTGCCCGATATCTTTTTTTGTGGAAACCAGAAATCAAATATGTTATACCTCAACAAAGGCAATTTCAAATTTGAAGATATAACCGGAAAGGCCGGTCTTGATTCCAAAGGTGTGTGGTCGACAGGAGCAAGCCTCGCCGATGTTAACGGTGACGGATATCTTGATATTTATATTTGCAAATCAGGCGATTTCACTAAAACGAATCGGAGTAATGCCCTGTATATCAATAATGGTAATCTGACTTTTACAGATAAGGCGCCCGAATATGGACTGAATAATCTGGGACTATCTACACACGCGGTTTTTTTTGATTACGATAGAGACGGTGATCTCGACTGCTATCTGCTTAATAATTCCTTTAAATCAGTTGGTAATTTTGACCTAGTGAAGGATCAGCGAAGAATTCCGGATAGTGTCGGTGGTAATAAATTATACAGAAATGATAGTGGTCATTATTCTGATGTAACAATTGCAGCGGGTATATACAGCAGCAAAATTGGATTTGGGCTGGGCGTTACCGTTAGTGACCTCAATAAAGACGGGTGGCAGGACATTTATATTTCAAATGATTTTTTCGAGAAAGATTACCTGTACCTGAACCAGAAGGATGGCAGGTTTTCGGAAGTATTAGAGTCCGGCATCAATGAACTGAGCATGAATTCAATGGGTGCAGATATTGCGGATATCAACAATGATTCGCGGCCTGATATATATGTGACGGATATGCTTCCCGGAATTGAGAGGCGCGTTAAGACTAAAACGAGTTTTGAGGACTGGGATAAGTACCAGGCAGGGTTGCGTAATGGTTATTACAAACAATATGTGCGCAATTCCCTTCAGTTAAACCTGGGAAATTTACAGGTATCATCAGGGAGTTCGGCAGTACCATTTTTTAGTGAGATCGGAAGGTATGCTCATGTAAACGCAACTGATTGGAGTTGGGGCGCGCTTATTTCTGATTTTGATAATGATGGTTATAAAGATGTATTTGTAGCCAACGGTATTTTTAAAGATCTCACTGACCAGGATTATATACAATACACTGCAAACCCGGCAGAGATCAGAAAAATCTTACTATCAGAAAAACAGGGGATAAAGAAATTAATTGACCTGATGCCATCGGAGGCGTTATCGAACTACGCGTTCCGCAATAACGGTGATCTGACATTTACGGATGCTGCCGAGTCGTGGGGTCTGGGAACAAAGGGTTTCAGTAACGGTAGTGCGTATGGGGATCTTGATAATGACGGGGACCTGGACCTGGTTGTGAACAATGTGAACATGCCCTGTTTTGTATATAAGAACCGAAGCCGCGAGCTGCACCCGGAGGATCACTACCTGGCTGTGTCTTTTGAAGGAGAGGGAAAGAACAGCTATGGTATCGGCAGCAAAGTAACAGTATACTGCGGCGATAAACTTTTTTACCAGGAACAGATGCCGATGCGGGGCTTCCAGAGTACGGTGGACGCGCGTCTGAATTTCGGATTGGGTAAGGCTGAGAAGATAGATTCTGTTGTAGTGGAGTGGAATGACGGCAAGGCACAGACGCTAAGTAATGTGCCTGTGGATACGATGCTTCTTATAAAACAAAGAGAAGCTGTATCAAAACCGGCAAAGGCAGCAACATTGATAGCTTCTGTTTTTAAGAAGGATGATAATTACGGGATTGATTTTGTACATACGGAGAATGATTTTGTAGACTTCAACCGCGATCGGCTGATCTTCAGAATGCTGAGTACAGAGGGCCCGCGGATAGCTAAGGGAGATGTTAACGGAGATGGGCTGGAGGATGTATATATCTGCGGAGCCAGGGGCCAGACGGGCGGACTGTATGTACAGCAGAGAAGCGGAAGATTTATAAGGACGAATGAACATTTGCTGGAGGCTGATAAAGAGAGCGAGGATACAGATGCTTTGTTTTTTGATGCAGACGGTGATGGCGACCAGGACCTGTTTGTATGCAGCGGTGGGAGTGAATTTTCTCCCAATTCCACGCAGCTGATCAGCAGGCTGTATATTAATGAAGGCCGCGGTAAGCTGAAGAAATCCCCGCAGATCCTTCCCTCAGCGATTTTATTTGAGAGTGCATCATGTGTAAAGTCAGCGGACTATGACGGTGATGGCGACCAGGACCTGTTTGTGGGAGTGAGATTGAAACCCTTTGCGTATGGCTATCCGGGAAAAGGTTATATACTGGAGAACAACGGCAAAGGGATCTTTAAAGATGTGACAGAGAAGATTTGCGGGCCGCTGGTAAAAGCGGGAATGGTGACGGATGCAGAATGGTTCGACTATGACGGAGACAGTAAAAAAGACCTGGTGGTGGTGGGAGAATATATGCCGGTGCGTGTATTTAAGAACACGGGAAAGACACTGGAAGAGGTCACAGAAGCGGCTGGCCTGGGGAAGAGCAATGGCTGGTGGAATCGTGTGGTTGCCAGGGATGTGAACGGAGATGGAAGAACGGACTTTGTGCTGGGCAATCATGGAGAGAACAGCCGTTTCCGCTGCAGTGCAGACAAACCTGTGGAGATGTGGGTGAGTGATTTTGATCATAACGGAAGCATCGAACAGGTGGTGAGTTGTTATAACGGCGACTCCAGTTATCCGATGGCGTTGCGTCATGACCTCGTGAATGTATTACCTTATCTGAAAAAGAAATACCTGAAGTACGCGGCGTATGAGCGCCAGGGAGTGAAGGATATCTTCACCGCCGGGCAGCTGAAGGAAGCGACGCGACTGGTTGCCTATGAGCTGAGGAGTTGTGTGATGTTGAGTGATGGCAAGGCGGGCTATGTGAAGAAACCCTTGCCGAGAGAAGCACAGCTGAGTGTGATGTATGGGTTGAGTGTGGAGGATTATGATAGCGATGGCAGGGAAGATATCCTGATGGGAGGGAACTTTTATGAGAGTAAACCAGAGGTAGGAATCTATGACGGGAGTTATGGATTGTTGCTCAAAGGCGATGGGAAAGGTAACTTCAGATCTATTCCTGCTGATTCCAGTGGCATCAATATAAGAGGCGCTGTGAGAGATATAAAGGTCATAAAAGCAGGTAAGCAGAAATTAGTAATTGTGGCCAGAAATAATGGCGAACTTGAATTCAAAAAATATTAATGAGGATTTATATGATGCAGCGTTTTATTTTGATTATTATTTTATCTTCTCTGGTGAGCAGTAGTTGTGGTCCACAGGATCCTAAAATTCAGTATTCAGAATTGGTCCGTTCTGAACGTGCAAAAAACATACGTGT
>JAATGW010000758.1 GCA_015654495.1 Chitinophagales bacterium | reverse complement strand
GTAAAGTAATCCGGCAGAGGGATAGTGTATTGGTGCAACCGGTATACCGGGTAAAAATACAGCGCATCCGGCATTCCTTCAACAGCTTCATATTTAAAATAGATGGAATCATAAAGTCCGGTCTCCGGAATTACCAGTTGAAGCTGATCATTCTCAAATACATTGATCTCATTGGCTTTCATCAGGTAAACATCAGAAAGCGCCGGAGCTTTGGAAATACCGATTCTTTGTATCTGAAATTTTGCCACGGATAAATTTCCGTAAGCATCACGAACTTCCATCTTTATCTGGTGAACCAGGCTATCATCGAGCCTGATCAATGCATCCTTGTTTTGATAAATTTCCAACCTGTCGCCCGGAAGCGGAAATGGCTGTTGCAGGTAAGCGCCGCCGTTAGTTTTAATCCTGTAGTCAATATGAGCATTGAGATAACGCGTTTCTGCATAACTCAGTTTTTCAATCCGGAATCCGCCGATCGGTTTTCCATTATCCAATACATTGATGCTAAAGATGCCATTGCCGTTTGGTACACCTGTCATCCGGTCGGTGGCATTTAATGCCAGCACAACTTTATCAGTGTTTACTTTTACTATTCCGGCAGTCTGATAAAAATCGCCTGATTTCCTTAATCCCAGTATCTGTGGAAATTGCTGGTAAATACTCTGGTTACGGTCGTACACCGCAAGTGTTCTCAGGTCCGGTGGCACGTTATCTGGAATTGGAAAACCAAAGAGCAGGGGATTCAGGCATTTTTCAGAACTGGTTTCCCTGATTTCGAAGTGAACATGGGGACCCTGCGAGCCCCCGGTATTACCGCTATAACCGATAAACTGTCCTTTCTTCACAGGAAATAAACCTGGAGCCAGGGCAGTATCTGTATTCCAGCTTTCAGTGGCATACTGGATTTTTTCAAGGTAGGCCTGAAGATCAGGCATAAAATCATTCATGTGCGCATAAAGAGTAGAAAATCCATTCGGATGATTGAGGTAGATAGCATGACCAAAGCCGCCTGGCTCAATTTTTATACGTGAAACATATCCGTCGGCAGCTGCATAAATGGGAAGGTTTTCGCGCCTTTCAGTAGCAAGGTCCAGGCCCATATGAAAATGATTGGGCCGCATTTCACCAAAATTGGCATTCAGCTTTGGAGCGATGTCCAAAGGATACCGGAAATAACCTTTTGGATAAGAAACTGTTTGCGCATCTGAGAAAAGAACCGTTAGAATAAAAACCACCAGGGTTGGAAACCTCATCCGTATTGTTTTTGTAACTTATCTGCAAATCTACCCGCCACAAAGGGTATTCAAAAATTGAAATTATGAGTGTAGGAACAAAACACATCGCCACTTTTCTTCTGGGAGCAGCCGCAGCCCTTGCTGCCAATAAGTATATGTCAATGACTGACGAAGAAAAAGAAAAGCTGATTGCTGACCTGAAAACAAAGGCCAGGAATTTTAAAGAAGAAGCTGAGGGTGCAGCAGACAAGGCCAAGGATTATTTCGAAGAGCTGAAAACCAAAGGCAGCAGTGCTTTTAAAGAAAACTTCGGTGACGTAGAGTCTATGTTTAATGAGTTATTTGGTAAAAAAACAACTACCGATACAAAGACTTCGGCTTAATCACACCACATTATTTCTAAGATTTGCAGGTACTGAACATGAAATTTGTTTTGTACCTGCATTTTTTTTATTTAGAATTTCTTAACAGCTTATTATAAATATACCCACTAAGTAGTACGGTTTTTTTTAATTTCTGGTACAACATTTGGCATGTTCTTATTGTCTCAGAAATATGGTTTGAATGAATAAATCGGAAGGTTATGAAGAAATTGTTGCACAAATTGGTGGTTCTTTGGACGAATCTGTTAGGTCTTGCCAGGGCAAAATCAAATAAAGTCGTATCAGAAGAAAAAAACAAAATCGCCCGTCAGCGGGTAATATTGCTGGATGAATTTGAAATCTCATCTTATCATAGCAATTAAAAAGTCCAAAACGCTGTAAGCTAAACAGCTGGGTAATTGCCCGGCTTTTTGTGTTTGTTTGAATTTACTCCTCCACTTTTAATGTTAATAAAACCGGGTCGGCCATGTTGAAATATATATGGATAAATCCGGCTGAACTATTACCTTTGCCCCCCGGGAAAAACCGGGGTTTCACCCGGGGAAAAAATCCCGGTTTTTTTGTGCCCGGAAATCCCGGACTCATCGGTCAACCTCTTAAATTATGCCCCAGGATACATCTATTAAATCTGTGCTGATCATTGGTTCAGGACCTATTATTATCGGACAAGCTTGTGAATTTGATTATTCCGGCACACAGGCTGCCAGAAGTTTGCGCGAGGAAGGTGTAAAAGTTATTCTGATAAACAGTAATCCTGCTACCATCATGACGGACCCGATGATGGCAGACCGCGTTTACCTTCTGCCACTAACGGTTGAAAGTATTGAACAGATCCTGGAAGAAAACAGGATTGATGCAGTATTGCCTACCATGGGTGGTCAAACGGCGTTAAACCTTGCAAAAGAAGCGGAAGAGTTGGGAGTGTGGGAGAAATACAATGTAAGACTGATCGGAGTTGATATCAAGGCAATAGAAAAGGCAGAGGATCGTGAAAAATTCCGTCAGTGGATGATTGAAATGAATATTCCGGTCGCTCCTGCAAAAACGGCGAATTCATTTCTTGAAGGAAAGGAATTTGCACAGGAAATCGGATTTCCACTTGTCATCCGGCCGTCATTTACACTAGGTGGTACCGGTGGCGGTTTTGTACATAGCAAGGAATTTCTCGACGAAGCGCTGGACCGTGGTCTTTCGGCGTCACCAATTCATGAAGTTCTTGTTGAAAAAGCAGTTTTGGGCTGGAAGGAATTTGAGCTTGAACTGCTGCGCGATGCCAACGATAATGTAGCTATTATATGTACCGTGGAAAATTTTGATCCCATGGGGATCCATACCGGTGATTCTATAACAGTTGCACCGGCGATGACATTGAGTGATACAGCTTTCCAGCTGATGCGCAATACTGCTATCCGGATGATGCGCAATCTTGGCAATTTTGCCGGAGGCTGTAATGTACAGTTTGCGCTTGATCCGGTTTCAGAGGGGATTATTGCAATTGAAATCAATCCGCGCGTAAGTCGTTCCTCGGCACTGGCCTCCAAAGCAACGGGATATCCAATTGCAAAAATTGCAGCAAAGCTTGCCCTCGGTTTTACCCTCGACGAATTAAAAAATCAGATCACGCAAACCACGTCCGCCTATTTTGAGCCGGCCCTGGATTATGTGATCGTAAAAATTCCCCGCTGGAATTTTGATAAGTTCAAAGGTGCTAATGACACCCTCGGCCTGCAGATGAAATCGGTTGGAGAAGTTATGGCTATCGGCAGGAGTTTTACCGAAGCGATTCAGAAAGCCTGCCAGAGTCTTGAAAATAATGCGATCGGCCTGGGGTATTATGGCAAAAGCCTGATGCATGCCGATGAAATTGTTGAATATCTGAAGGTGCCGAAATGGGATCGCATCTTCAGGATCAAAGATGCGCTGATGATGGGCATCAGTATAAAAACAATTGTTCAGGCTACCCTCATCGACCGTTGGTTTATTTATGAAATTCAAAAGATCGTTGATCTGGAAAAAGAGATCGCCAGGTACAAAATGGATAGCTTGCCGCTCGATCTGATCAGGCGGGCTAAACAGATGGGCTTCAGTGATGAACAGATCTGCAAAATTATGCAGAACGGAAATGAAGACGATCTGTATGAGAAGCGCAAAGCAGCCGGTATTACCAGAGTATATAAAATGGTGGATACCTGTTCTGCAGAATTCGAAGCAAAAACCCCTTATTTCTATAGCAGTTTTGAAAATGGTGGAGTTAGCGAAAGCAAAGTAAGTGACAGAAAAAAAATAATTGTACTCGGTTCAGGACCTAACAGGATAGGACAGGGTATCGAATTTGATTATTGCTGTGTACATGGACTGATGGCTATCCGGGAATGTGGCTTTGAGGCAATTATGGTGAACTGCAATCCTGAAACTGTATCAACTGATTTTGATATTGCTGATAAACTTTATTTCGAACCGGTTTTCTGGGAACACCTTCGCGAAATTATTGAGCTGGAAAAACCATATGGAATCATAGTCCAGCTTGGAGGGCAAACGGCGCTTAAGCTTTCAGAGAAGATCCATAAAATGGGAGTTAAAATTATCGGCACATCCTACGACAATATGGACATTACTGAAGACCGGGGACGTTTCAGTGATATGCTGAAAGATCTCGGTATCCCATACCCGCAATACGGAACAGCATTTACAGTTGATGAAGCCGTTGAAGTTGCGAAAGAGGTACAGTATCCGGTGCTGGTTCGCCCTTCGTATGTGCTTGGGGGTCAGCGTATGCGTATTGTTATTAATGACGATGATCTTGAAAAAGCAGTAGTAAGCCTGCTGAAACACCTGCCGGGAAATAAAATTCTCATTGATCATTTTCTCGATCGCTGCCAGGAAGCGGAAATCGATGCCATATTTGATGGTGAAAATTTCCACGTGATGGGGGTGATGGAACATATTGAACCGGCGGGTATCCATAGTGGTGACAGCAACGCAGTGTTGCCGGCTTTCAACCTTACACCACTCGAAGTAACAACGATGGAATATTATGCGGAAAAAATCGGCAGAAGCCTGAATATCCGCGGATTGATAAATATCCAGTTTGCCATAAAGAACGGAAAGGTTTATGTTATTGAAGCTAATCCGCGCGCATCACGTACCACACCGTTTATTGCGAAAGCCTACCAGATTCCTTACCTGAATGTGGCTACTAAAATCATGATGGAAACCCATACTTTAAATGATTTCACTTTTGAAAAGAAACTGGAAGGCTTTGCCATCAAAGAGCCTGTGTTCAGTTTTGATAAATTTCCTGGTGTGAGCAAGGAACTCGGACCGGAAATGAAATCAACAGGCGAAGCCATCCGGTTTATAAAAGATTTGCGTGATCCTTATTTCAGAACACTGTATAAGGAACGCAGTATGCACCTGAGTAAATAGAAAATTAACATTATCTTCTGAACATCGGTGGGTAGTTTATTATCCGGTTGGCAAATCCGGATGATTAGTCGATTCAACCGGTAACTTTATCAATTATCAGCAACAAAGCCCTCGTTTCATTTGTATTTTTACAAGATATGCGAAAGACGGTCAAAGCCGGTTTATTGCTGAATATTGTTTTAATGCTGACCGGTCTTTCTTTCGGGCAGGTCCGCCTCAGTGGTTATATAAAAGACACCCACAGTGATGAGTCTATTCCATTTGCCTCCATTCAGTTTAAGAATTCCGGTATTGGCAAACTCAGTGATTCTTCCGGAAATTTCCATTTCAATTTAAGCCACTGGCCATCAGATACTTTAATCATAACCTATGCAGGCTTTGAAGAAAAACTAATACCACTGGATACAAGTCTTCATGAGATTAACCTTACAGTTTCAATGATCAGAGGCAAACCTACTTCTGAAGTGATCGTACGGGGAAAGATCAATCGCGGCCTTTTACTTTGGCGAAGAATTGTAAAGAACAAGCCGATCAATGACCGGCGTGTATTTGATAATTTCGGATATGAGCTTTATAATAAACTTGAAATTGACCTCAATAAAATCAACAAACAAAAACTACAGAAAGGAATATTCCCGCCCAAAGCCTTCAAATTTATTCTGAATAATATTGACTCTGTTTCTGAAGACCATCCTTTTCTGCCGGTCTATATCACTGAAACGATCAGTAATTATTACTATCAGTCAGCTCCCAAAAAATTCCTCGAAAATATGCAGGCCAATAAAACCATTGGTGTGAAAAATGAAAGTTTTTCAAAACTACTTGGCGGTATGTATCAGAATATTAATGTATACAAAAACTTCATTCCTGTCTTTGATCTGAATTTCGTGAGTCCGATCAGTGAAAATGGAGATAACTATTATAATTATAAGGTTCCTGATACACAATTCGTTGCCGGCAAGCGATTTTTCCATTTTGTATTTTATCCGAAACGTAAAGGTGGAAATACATTTCAGGGCGACGCATGGATAGCTGATTCTACTTATGCAGTTCAGAAAATGAACCTGATGATTTCCCCTGGTGCAAATGTGAATTTCGTAGAGAAATTAAGCCTGGTTCAGGAGTAGAGTCTGGTTAATGATTCTATCTGGTTTCTCTCAAAAGATAAATTCATTGTTGATGTAGCTATCAAGGCTGTACCTACCATGTATTTTATCGGCCGGAAAACAACGACTTACAAAAATGTGCGGATCAACGACTCATCCGTAACAACAGCACTCCGGCAGGAGCGCTATAAAGAATCAATCAATATGTCGCCGGATGCCATGAACCGACCTGATAGTTTCTGGCAACAAAACAGACATGAGCCACTTTCCAAAAATGAAGAGACCTTTTATAAAACAGCAGATACCCTGCTGAATATGCCTGCATTTGAACGATTCAGGGAAACAATCAATTTTATAGGCACCGGATATAAAAATATAGGAAACTACCAGATTGGTCCCTGGTTCAACTGGGTAAGCGGCAACGTACATGAAGGACTGCGATTGCGATTTGATCTTGGAACAAACCGGAATTTCAGTAAAAAATGGTATTTCGCCGGATACCTGGCTTATGGTTTCAAAGACAGAAAATTCAAGGGCAAATTTGAAACCATTTACATGCTCAACAAAAATCCGCGCAGCCATTTGCACTTCACATATAAAAACGATATGGACTATGGGCAGACCTATTACGATGAAATTGCTTATGATAATATTTTTGCGCTTGCTTTCAGAAAAAGTGATGTACCGATTAAACTCATAAAGATAAATCAGTTGCAACTGGAGTATTTCAAAGAGTGGCGGACAGGTTTTTCGATATTGCTGGGGGCCAATCGAAAATTATATAATCCGGTACTCAACCTTCCTCCGAAATCGGCTTTTCCAACTCCGGAAAATGGTGGCGAAACATTCAACAATTTTGAAGTATCGGCGAAATTCAGATATGCATACGCCGAGCTTTTCCTTGAAAACGCATTTTTCAGGACAAGTCTGGGAAGCGATTACCCGATTACCGAAGTAAGGATCGTGCAGGGCATTCCGGGTATTCTCAATAGCGGTTACAAGTATACAAAACTGAATATCAATGTGAGCGACTTCCAGAAACTCCCACCTTTTGGCAGCATATATTATAATTTATACGCCGGTAAAGTTTACGGTACGCTTCCTTATATGTTGCTTTCAATTGCACCTGGAAATGAAATCTATTACTACAACAAATATGCTTTCAACCTGATGAATCGCTATGAATATATTATGGACAGGTATGCGGGATTAAATATTGAGCATAATATGGGTAATGGAATTTTCAGATTATTCCCGGTAAACAGGTATTTGAAATGGCGTCAGTTCTGGAACGCGAAAATTCTCTGGGGCGACCTGAGTGATGCGAATAAAGAAATGAATATCCAGAACGGAAATCCATTCCAGGGTCTGGATGGTAAGCCCTATCTCGAAATCGGAACGGGTATCGACAATATACTCCGTTTTCTTCGCCTGGATCTTGTATGGCGTGTGCTTCCACAGCCTTTGCCAGAAGAGAAATACAAACGTTTTGGAATTTTTGGTAGTTTCCGGGTTTCATTCTGATCAATCTCCGGAATATGAGTCTGCATAGAAGAAAATTTCTGAAAAATAGTTTCGTGCTTGCCAGCGGCAGTCTGCTGCAATCTGCAAACTTCCGTTTTCAACCGGAAGGAAAAATTATAACAGTTAACGGCCCGATTGACGCTTCGCAGATGGGAATGACACTCGTTCATGAACATGTACAGGTTGATTTTATAGGAGCGGATAAGGTAAACCCGGGAAGATACAATGCTGACGAAATTTTTAATACTGTTCTGCCCTATCTGCAGCAGATAAGAAATGCCGGATGTAAAACTTTTATTGATTGCACACCTCCATGGCTTGGCCGGGATGTGAAAATTTTAAAACGATTGTCAGACACAACCGGTCTGAATATCATTACCAATACCGGCTATTATGGTGCTTCAGCTGATAAGTTCTTACCTGCTTCTGTAAAAACATCGGTCGCAGATGAAATTGCCGCGATCTGGACAGATGAAGCCATTAAAGGGATTGACAATACTGGTATCAAACCTGGTTTTATGAAACTGGGTCTGGATAATGTCCCCTTCTCCCATTCCATTGAAAAAATTTTGAAAGCTGCCTCAATCACTTATCTTAAAACTGGTCTGCCGATTGGTGTACATACGACCAGGGGAGGCGAACCCGCAAAAAAAGAACTTCAGCTATTGAATGATTGGGGTGATCCTGCTGATCGCTGGATCTGGATACATGCACAGAACGAAAAAGAGATTAATTACCACATTGAGCTTGCAAAAAAAGGTGCGTGGATTTCGCTTGATGGTATCAGCAAATCAAATGTTGCTGATAATATCAATACTCTTCAACAGTTGAAAAAGGAGAAGCTCCTGCACAAAATATTATTATCGCAGGATGCAGGATGGTATAATATCGGGGAAGCGGGAGGCGGAAAATTCAGGAATTATATGGATTTTTTTGACTCATTCCTTCCGGCATTAAAAAAATCCGGATTTTCTGAAACTGAAATTCATCAGCTCACCTTTGTGAATCCTTCACTTGCCTTTACGTTGAACGTTAAACGTTGAACGTGATCACATCCCCGAACTATCACGGTACAAGCCTCTGTGATTTCTTCTTCAGAAATTGTAAGTGGCGGTGCGATACGCAAACAATGGGGAGCAAACAGAAACCAATCGGTAAGAACTCCGTTATCAATGCAATAATCAATCACTTTTTTACATGTTAAGGCATCAGCAAACTCGGCAGTAATGAGTAGGCCGGCAGACCTAACGTCAATGATCAACTGATGCTTCAGCTTTTCCAGAAAAAGGCCGGCTTTTGCTTCAACTGCTGAAATCAGATTTTCGTTCAGTAATACATCCAGCCCAGCTATTCCGGCGGCGCAACAAACAGGGTGTCCGCCGAAAGTGGTAATATGGCCCAGCACAGGATCGCGGGTAAGCGACTGCATATTATCATGAGAACTGATAAAAGCTCCAAGCGGCATCCCTGCACCAAGCGCTTTTCCAAGCAGGAGAATATCAGGCACAACCTCATATTTATTGAAAGCCCACAAGGATCCGGTTCTTCCAAATCCAGTCTGGATTTCATCAAAAATCAATAGAGTCCCTGTTTCCGTGCATTTTTTTCTTAAAGCAATTAACCATTCTTTTCCAGGCAGGCGCACTCCGTTTTCAGCCTGCACCGGTTCCGCAATTACACAGGCCGTTTGGGAATTGATTTCCCGCAACATATCCATACTGTTGTACTGCAGGTGTTTTATTCCAGGCAATAAAGGCCTGAAAGCATTTCTCCAGTATTCGTCGCCGATTAAACTCAGCGCTCCCTGTGTTGATCCATGATATGAATTTTCAAATGCAATCATTTCAGAGCGGCCTGTAATTCTCTTCGCAAGTTTCATTGCACCTTCCACTGCTTCCGCGCCGGAATTGGTGAAATAAACACAATTGAGTGATGGAGGCAAAACGGAGGCAAGCTTTGCCGCATAATTAACCTGTGGAGACTGTATCAATTCGCCATAAACGAGTAAATGGAAATACTGGTCTGCCTGTTTTTTCACCGCTTCCACTACTGCCGGATGCCTGTGACCTGTATTACATACACTTATCCCGCCAATAATGTCAATCCATCTTCTGCCCTGAATATCCCGGAGTATACAACCTTCCGCATTTACAATTTCCAGCGATATAGGTGCCGGGGAGGTTTGCGCAAGGTGCTGCAGAAATAACTGGCGTAAATGCATAGCCATAAAGTTCGATGAAAGGATCAGAAATCCGGAGATTTTTTATTTTCAGATCTCGGAGGGATCATTAAGGAGATCTCGGGTTTCCCAGGTCTGCCACCACGTATAGCCGAAAATTGATGGCATCCATTTTATTCTTATAAAGCCAAACCGCAATGAAAAAAAAGGCGAAGATTTCGATGAATTGATCTTTTTTACAGATAAAAAAACCGGCTGAGTGTATACCTCTATAAATCAATAACTTTAGAAAAGCCCGGACCGGGTTTTAATTTTTTATTTAAAAATATTTTTATGGCAACTATTTTACCCGTCAAAGGAATATTTCCAATCATCGGAGAGAACTGTTTTATCGCCCCAAATTGTACCGTTGTGGGTGATGTTATAATTGGTAATGACTGTAGTATATGGTTTAATGCAGTTATCCGGGGTGATGTGAACTATATCCGGATAGGAAATAAGGTGAATATTCAGGATGGTGCAGTGATTCATTGTACATACGAAAAGACACAGGCAATCGTTGGTAATAATGTAAGCATCGGCCACCGGGCCATTGTTCACGGATGTAAAGTACACGATAATGTGCTGATCGGAATGGGTGCCATCATAATGGATAATGCAGAGATTGGCAGTAATTCCATCATCGCCGCAGGAGCGGTTGTACTCGAAAACACCGTGGTCGAACCAGGAAGTATTTATGCTGGCGTACCGGCGAAGAAAGTGAAAGAGATTCCTCCTGAACTGATAGAAGGAGAAATCAACCGGATCGCAAATAATTACCTGACTTACAGCAGCTGGTTCAAAAACATATCCTGAAAAACCTTTTCTGAATAATGTATCCCTGCGGAACACGTTTAATGTTTGCGCCATATTGCGCACATTAAACCCGCCAGTCCGGATACACTAAACTAAACCTGAATCCAATACTGGTTAAAATAATTTATATGAAAAACCGAATGATCCTGGGAGTACTGGTTGTACTGATGACTGTTTTTTTCTTTTCCTGCTCAAAAAAATCGGGCTGCCCAGCCGGCGGCATCGGAGCGGAAAAGCATCTTGACGGAAGCAAAGTGCCGAAGTCAAAGAAGTTCAGAGCCTGAGTATACAAACATCACGCATATGAATCTTACCCTGAGAAATGATTACGGTTGTACCGAAGCGGTATTTGCTGAAAATTGCGGCTTCGACAAATTTTACAAAATCGCTGACCTCCTTACCGATGAACTAAGGATTCGTTTTACAAACAAAATTGACGACTCCGATACTTCGTATTGGGACTTCATCTTCAAAGGGCAGCAACTGACACTTCATTACAATATCTACGACGGAGTTTCTATTTTCCCTCGTAGTTGCCGCGAAGCAGCAAAAAAAGATAATGACGCTGTTATGGAACTGGCGAAAGCACTTACTGCTACACATTAATTCCATGATTTGGTGTCTTCGATTGTATCGAGTATGTTGCAATAACTGAAATATCTTTCGGGATGAATATTACCTTCTTCGAAAGCCAGTTTCACTGCACAACCAGGTTCATTAATATGAAGGCAGTTATTAAACTGACATTCCTGCAAAAGCCTGCGCATTTCAGGAAAATAGTGCGACAGCTCCTGTTTACTGATATCGACAATTCCAAACTCACGCATTCCAGGGGTATCAATAATTTTTCCGCCAAATGAAAGGTCATGCATTTCAGCAAATGTTGTGGTGTGCATTCCTTTTCCACTCCAGCCACTCACCTGCTGTGTTTTAAGCGAAAGTTCAGGTACAAGTTCATTTATCAGGGTTGATTTACCTACACCTGAATGTCCGCTCATTAGGGTGATCTTCTCCTTAAGTAAATTTTTTAGTTTTTCAATCCCCTCTCCGGATACGGAACTTACCAGAAATATCGGGTAGCCGATAGCGGTATACATCAGCTGCCAGTCTTCAAATTTCTCCCGGTCTTTTTCTTTGAGTATGTCGGCTTTATTTATCACTATTACTGCGGGAACATGATAAGCTTCGGAAGCAACCAGAAAACGATCAATGAAACCCTGTGATGTTCGTGGCTCTCTTAAAGTTGCAACCAGAAGCGATTGATCAAGATTGGAAGCTATAATATGATGAAGTCGCTTGTTAGCAGGTGAACGTCTGTTGATATAATTTTTTCTATCACGTATATCCGAAATAATCATGCTGCCGTCAGAACTTTCCTCGCGTTGAAAATCCACAATATCACCTACGGCCAACGGATTTGTAGAAGTAATATCATCTATTTTGAATTTACCTTTCAGCCTTGCCTGATATACAGTCCCGGCATCATCTTTTAAAGTATACCAGCTACCTGTAGATTTATACACCCTTCCAGTCATGACTGCAAATTAATCTTTTGAATAAAAACCGGAGTGCCGGAATATGCACGGATCATGGGAATTTGCGGAAAACTGTAAATTTCAGAATTGTCTCAAGCAACAGACAGGCCAGCGCTGCAAAAGCGAAAGGATAAAATTTCTCTTTGGATTTCCTGCTTGTAACTATCTCCACCTTTGTTTTTTCAAGCTGATCAATTTCCGAATACACAACTTTTAGCCCCTCGTTTCCACGGGCCCGGAAATATTTACCGTTTGTAGCTGTCGCAATTTCATTAAGCAGCTTTTCATCGATATTCACTTTTTCCCTCTGCATGATGATGCTTCCACCCGGTGTTTTTACAGGCGTGGGGGCAAAACCTTCGGAGCCGATACCGATTGTATAGACTTTAATGCCAAGCGCCCTGGCCATTTCTTTCGCTGTGGTGGGATCGATGAGGCCGCCGTTATTCTCACCATCGGTTAATAATATTACCACCTTGCTTTTGGAAGTACTGGTCCTTAAACGATCGAGACTGCTCGCCAGACCAGATCCTATAGCTGTTCCGTCTACCATAAATCCGCCGCGTATGGAAAAGATCTGTGCGCGTACCACATCATGATCGGAAGTAATCGGGCATTGAGTAAAACTTTCACCGGCGAAAATTACAAGGCCAAACCGATCCGTTGGCCTGCTCTGTACAAATTCCGCAGCCACCTGTTTGGCCGCTTCGAGCCGGTTTGGTGTAAAGTCCTGCGCAAGCATACTACCGCTCACATCAATGCATAAAACAATATCGATGCCCTCACCTTCCGCCTTTTTCTGATCGTTGTGAATCTGTGGTCTGGCCATTGCAAGAATCAGGCAGGCAATTGCGATCAGCCTTAATAAAATACCGATGTGACGAAAAGTGCGTTTCCAGGAAGCAGTATTGTGAAAACTCTTTAAGGAAGAAACTTTCAAAGACGCCATCTGCCGGTTTAAACGACTTATATACCAACCACCGAGTATGGGAATGGCCAGCAACAGGAATAACAGTTGCGGATATGCGAATTCTATACTATCGTAAAACGCTTTCAGCAATTTTATGCTTTTTGAGGTATTTTCTTAACGGTATTTTCTATAACATCAGTCATCCTGCTACTCTCCTGTACAGAAGAACTATACTTCGCGAATTTTACTGCATCGCCAACACGCAAGGCTTCAGCCAGTGAAGCAGTGGATTCAGCGTCCAGAAATTTATCTTTTAAGGCAATCAGTGTTTCATCTGTGGTATGCTGCATAAAACCGGCTGCAACCTGGCGCTCAAGAAAAATTTTCAGGATATCACTCATCTTTGAATAATAGGATTTCATTTCTCCTTTCTCTGCGAGTCCTGACTGTTTAAGTTTAGTAAGTTCCTGCAATGCCTGTTCCAGTGGTGAAAGTTTCGAATCAAAGCGGGGTGCCTCAGGCTTTGGTTTATTTCTATTTTTTATATAGTACCAAACGCCAACTGCAACCAGTGCGACACTGAAAATAATCGCCAGCCACTTTTTCCAGTCAAATGGTTCCGGAGCGACTTCAATAATTTCTTTTATATCATTATAACTATTCCCGCTTAGCGGAACTGGTGTTACATCAATTCCGATTGAATCAGAAGCAATATTATTTTTTCCTGAAACGAGCGCAAATGGCGGAATGGACCAATGGCCGGTATCAAAACTCGTAATGAGTACTACCTGCCTGATAGTCCGCAAATCAGCGTTCAATGTAGTGTCTGCTTTTTTTCTTTCAATTACTTCAAAATGCGGAAAGCTATCATTTATATACGGCAATGTTTTCGGAGTTTCAGCAATCGGGTGGGAATAAGTGAGCGTGAGCTCAATTTGTTCACCTAATGCAAAAACAGTTCGGTTAACCGATGTTGTTATTGATGACCTGTATCCTGACTGTGCATTTGTTATGCAGGCACATAACAGCAGACTGAGAAACAGGACAAGTTTTTTTTGTTCGGAAGAATACATCTTAAAATGACGACATTTATTTTCTTCTGGTGAAAAACTGTTGCAGCACTTTTACATAATCGTCATCTGTTCTCACATAAAGTAATGCAGCGCCGGCTTTTTTAAAACTGGTTCTGCAGGCTTCCTCGGTCTGATTAAACTGAAGGGCATAACTATACTGAACTGACTGATCATCCGTATCGAGCCATTGCATCCTTCCCGTTTCTGCGTCTTCCACCTGTATCAATCCGATTTTCGGTAACTCCATATCCATCTTATCATACACTTTCACACCAATCACATCGTGTTTACTACCTGCTACACGCAACGGATCATCGTACCTGTCAACCATAAAGTCACTCAGTATAAATGCAATGCTTTTCTGTTTCACAGAATTATTAAAAAACCGAACGGCAGCATTCAGATTTGTTCCCCGGCCCTTGGGTTCTACAGTCAATAGTTCGCGAACAATGAACAGCGCGTGTTCCCGTCCTTTTTTTGGAGGGATATAGTATTCGATTTTATCGCTGAAAAAAATCACTCCCACTTTATCCTGATTACTTACCGCTGAAAATGCGAGTACAGCTCCTATTTCAGTGATCAGGTCTTTCTTGCGCTGATGGATTGTGCCGAATAGTGAACTCGGACTGATATCAACCAGCAGCATCAGCGTCAATTCGCGTTCCTCTTCAAAAAGTTTACTGAACGGATGGCCGAAGCGCGCTGAAACATTCCAGTCGATAAAGCGGATATCATCACCAGCCTGGTATTCTCTTACTTCTTTAAAACGCATACCCTTGCCTTTGAATGCGCTATGGTATTCACCTGTGAAGAGATGGGTCGTGAGTTTTTTACTCTTGATTTCCAGCTCCCTTACTTTTTTCAGTATTTCCGCAGTAGTAAGCAAATATTTTTTTTAAAGGATAATAACGGAAGGTTAATCTTAAGGAACATCCACCCTGTTTATGATCTGCTCAATGATATTTTCGACATTCACGTTTTCAGCTTCAGCCTCATAGGTTAGTCCGATTCTATGACGCAATACATCTCTGGAAATACTCCGCACATCATCAGGGATAACATACCCACGCTTATGTATAAACGCATGTGCC
>JAATGW010000141.1 GCA_015654495.1 Chitinophagales bacterium | reverse complement strand
CTGAATGCCGGGCCAGGCGCGGTAGGCGGAGCGTTTATCCATGAACGTTATCACCAGTACCCTCCAGTCAACAGATTTGCAGGATGGTGGGGTTATGACAAGTCGACCCGTTTTCTGATGGAAAAAGGATTTAAACCGATTGAAACAGCGGAGGGATGGCAGCTTAGCACACCTTCTCCGATCCTGTATGCCTGCCTTCGTGCTTCCCTCGAAGTTTTTCAGGAAGCCGGGTGGAAAAACCTTCAGATCAGGAGAGAAAAGCTGAACGATTGGGCCTGGTATCTGCTGGAAGATCTACAGAAGGAAAAAGGAAGATCGGTAATGAACTATTTAACTCCGGTACGTGAAAAAGGTTGCCAGATTTCTATCAGGTTCGACCGGAACGGAAAAGAAATTTTTGAAGCACTGGGCGAAAAAAGGATTATGACAGACTGGAGGGAACCGGGTGTGATCCGCATTGCTCCTGTTCCGCTTTATAACAGCTATGAAGATGTATGGCATTTCTATTCAACACTGAAAGAAATGCTTTAATAAACCGGATGATATAATTTTGCAGCAAATATGGACAGGAATAAGCTGAAGCAGGAAATTCTCAGCAGGCAGTCGTACCTGATTACGGGACTTGATACCGATCTTACTAAAATCCCGCGGCATCTTTTATCAGAAGCGGATCCCGCATTCAGTTTCAACAAGGCCATTATTGATGCGACTGCAGAATATAGCGTCGGCTACAAAATCAACACCGCTTTTTATGAGGTTAATGGAGCCAGGGGGTGGGAAACGATGGCAAAAACAATTGACTATATCCCTAAAACCCACTTCACAATCGCGGATGCCAAAAGAGGAGATATCGGCAATACGGCAGATCATTATGCAAAAGCATTTTTTGAAACGCTGGCATTCGACTCCATAACAGTGGCGCCTTATATGGGTCGCGACAGTGTACAACCTTTTTTACAATATCCAGGTAAATGGGCCATTGTGCTCGGGCTTACATCCAACAGCGGAGCAGCTGATTTTGAACTTCAGCAACTGAATGAAGGTGGAAATCCGGCGCTCTACGAGCATGTCCTTAAAACGGTATCACTGTGGGGCACAACCGAAAACCTGATGTTTGTGATAGGCGCAACCCAGGCCGAAGCATTTGTTCGGATCCGCAAAATTATACCTGATCATTTTCTGCTCGTACCCGGAGTTGGAGCCCAGGGGGGAAGTTTAAAAGATATCTCCGAAAAAGCCATGACAGGTGATTGTGGCATTCTCGTAAACGTCAGTCGCGCTGTTATTTATGCTTCTTCAGGAAAAGATTTTGCGACCGCAGCGGAAACTGTTGCAAAGGAATATCAAACTGAAATGAAGGGATACGTTCAACGTTTAACGTTGAACGTTTAATGTTGAACGTTCAACTTCTTTGGATAGTTTTTCAGCCCATTCGGTATATGCTTTCGCAGCCGGATGTAAGCCGTCATGAGCGATGAGTGAGGGATCGCTAAGAGCCCGCCTCGTTTCAGCCGTAATGTCAAGGTAATTTACAGTCCGGGATAAGGAGATCTCTTTGTTTATTTTGTTGTAAGCATCGATCTCTTTTCCGATTTTTTCACGATCGCGATCATGCGCAAAAGGAGTAGCTCCCCAATCCGGGATACTTAAAACAAAAACATCGGACGCTTTGTTACCAGCAAAAACGACTGCTTTTTGTAGCAGTTCTTCAAACTCCCTTTTATACTTTTCGATAGCGTACCCGCGGTACTGGTTATTGACCCCAATCAATAATGTGACCAGATCAAAATTATGTTTTGGAGAAGCTTTTTCAATTGCGACTAGTAATTCATCGGTGGTCCACCCCGTTGTCGCAATGATTTCCGGATTATCAAAATCGAATCCCTTCTTCCGGAGCAGCGCAACAGTCTGGCTTGGGAAGTTCAGGTCAGCATCAACCGCTTCACCAATCGTATATGAATCACCCAGGGCCAGATAGGAGAACTTCGTCATTTACCGAACCTCTTTTAAATAATTCCCGATACAATCGTCCCTGTTTCATTGCGGAAATGCATCACCGAAAAAAATCAGATTCAATTCTTTTTCTGAATAGCCAAATTCTTTTTTGATAATCGATTAATCCTTAGCTTTAGCGAATCACCAATGAACTTATTCTGAATTGATTCCAACCCACCCTAGCCCTTTTCGAACAAGCCACTTTGTAGAAAGTGGCTTTTTCTTTTCGTTGAACGTTAAACGTTAAACGTTAAACATTGAACCAGCTCCCGACTCCTGACTCCCGGCTCCCGACTCCCGACTATTTACTTCCCTGCATCGCATTCCTCGCTCCGCCTGTACCACGTGCGGCCTGCTGGCCCGATTTATACAATTGAAATCTTGTAGGCATTTCCTTTACAGGCCACATCCCGTTTTCCGGATTGATATCCGCTGTTTCACGGTATGGATCAAGCGTGATAGAAGCAACTTCTTTATCCTTTGCAAAAACTTTTGCGAACTGGTTTTCGTTAAACCTCCAGGCCGTTACCGGAACACGGTTTAGTTCTTTAGTACCGTCCTTAAAAGTAAATTCAACAATAACGGGCATTACCATTCCACCCTTATTGGAAAATGTGAGTTCATAAATATACTTGCCCGTCCATTTTGCTGCGTTCTCTTTGTCTATTTTCGGTTCTGCATTTTTTGCCCTGGCATTCTCGACCATCACGGCATCCGCATTTCTATTGTAATAATAAAAATCGCGAAGCGTGGTATCGGTGTCGGTATAAAACTGAATGTTTTTATCATTCTTGTTGCGCTGCATTCCGAGTGTAACAAATTCATCTGCTTTTTTCCCTGCTGCGTCCGGAGCCTGTACCCGGAAATATTTTACACTGTCGATAGAAATATCAACAGCGTCAGTACCAAAATACCAGCCGCGCCAGTACCAGTCAAGGTCAACTGCACTTGCATCTTCCATCGTACGGAAAAGATCAGCAGGAGTCGGATGTTTGAAGGCCCAGCGCCTTGCATATTCCCTGAAAGAAAAATCGAACAGCTCTCTGCCCATTACTGTTTCACGCAGGATATTGAGACCTGTAGCCGCCTTCGCATATGCATTTGATCCCACGCTCGCCACATTATCACCCTTGGTCATAATCGGCTCGAGCATATCTTTCGGCAGTTTCATATAGTCAGTAATCAAATGTGCCGGGCCACGACGGGAAGGATAATTATTATCGAATTCCTGTTCAGCCAGAAACTGGCAAAACGTATTCAACCCTTCATCCATCCACCACCACTGACGTTCATCACTATTGACAATCATAGGGAAGAAATTGTGACCCACTTCATGAATGATCACGCCGATGGCACCATATTTTATTGCTTCGCTATAAGTACCGTCGGATTCTGCACGGCCATAGTTCATGGCCAGCATCGGATACTCCATGCCGTTAGCCGCTTCAACAGACTGGGCAACCGGATAAGGATATGGAATAGTATGTTTCGAATAGACTTTCAGTGTATGTGCAGTAGCTTTTGTTGAATATTTCTTGTAAATGGGATAGGCTTCTTTACCATAATAACTCATGCACATCACTTTCTTACCCTCTATATAAACAGGCATCGCATCCCATACAAAACGTCTGCTGCTGTTGAAAGCAAAATCACGTACATTTTCTGCTTCAAATACCCAGGTTTCCCTTGTAGTCGATTTTTGTTTTGACGCAGCAATAGCTTCATCCAGCGTTACAATCTCAAGAGGTTCTTTTGCACTCTGTGCCTGTTCCCATCTCTGAAACTGTGCGGGAGTGAGTAATGATTTGTAGTTCTGGCAAACGCCGGTCGCGGCAACAATATGATCAGAAGGTACATTGATGCTTACTTTGTAATTACCAAAAGTGAGTGCAAATTCAGAACCTCCGCTGAACTGAAGTTGCTGCCAACCCGTAAAGTCGCTGTAAACAGCCATTCTTGGAAACCACTGTGCGATGGAATAGAGGTTGTTGCCATCTTCAGCAAAATATTCATATCCGCCCCTTGCACCCCCAAACTTAATGCGATCGGGAATCTTATAATTCCAGTCAATGTTTATGATAAATTTCTGTCCGGGTTTCAACGCAACAGGGAGGTCAACACGCATCATCGTTTTGTTGACCACATATTCCAATTT
>JAATGW010000540.1 GCA_015654495.1 Chitinophagales bacterium | reverse complement strand
GATGCATGATTATTTGAACTTTTTATCAAAAACCCTTGCATGTCATTTCTTTAAAATCCTTTCGAAAACCTTTTCCATGGCGCGCTTCATTCATAAACAGCAGGCCCTATTTAATTTTATGGCCCTTTTCATTTTCTATAATAATTTCTGGATATGTGGAAATATACTTTAGTGTGGATTTGATTGCTTTACTGCATTTCCCAATACCTTATTTTCAAACCAATTAGTTTCATTAATTGAATTGTTTATCGCTCTCTTTTATCAATATTTTGGAAATAGATTCTCAAATATCAGAAACGGATGATTTCGATCCTTAGTTCGATTAATGAGTTAAAAATCCCGGATAAAAAGTTAAAAGCTATTCATCATTAGCGAGTACAAAGATATTCGCGTTTAATCAATCGTGCAACGGTCAAATTTGCTACCTTTTTTACTACCTGCTGGCAAATAAAAAAGCGCAACCCTTACTGGTATTGCGCTTCTTCTTTTCCTGCGGTGAGGGAGGGATTCGAACCCTCGGTACAGTTTAACCCGTACGGCAGTTTAGCAAACTACTGATTTCAGCCACTCATCCACCTCACCGTTATTTTAAAATCAACTTACGTTTCTTATTTTTTAGTTTAACCTGTTTTTTTGTCCGCCGTGGCGGATCAGCCACTCATCCACCTCACCGTTATTTTAAAATCAACTTACGTTTCTTATTTTTTTATTTAACCTGTTATTTTTTTTGTCCGCCCTGGCGGATCAGCCACTCATCCACCTCACCGTTATTTTAAAATCAACTTACGTTTCTTATTTTTTTGTTTAACCTGTTTTTTTGTCCGCCCTGGCGGATAGCTTTTTTGGGAGGGCAAAAATAGGAAACAAGGGTCAATTGCCAAAACTAATTGTGGCGCTCTATACTGAAATCACCATATCCGGGATCATCAGCTTCCCTGATCTCCAGGTTGTCAACTCTTGCCCGGGGCGGGCCGATGTGATTCCATTCGATAAACCGCTTCATTTCGGGTTCTTTCCCCGTAGCAATCATCCACACACGACCATCTCTCAGATTCTTTACCCGGCCGGTAATATTCAGACTGATCGCCATTTCAACCGCCGAAGCCCGGTAAAAAACGCCCTGAACCTTCCCGCTGACAATAATCTCCCTGGTCATAAAAAAATCCTGCCGCAGCAGGATTGATATTACAATTAGTTTAATACACTTTCAACTTTCCACTGGCTGTTCAACGTTGAACGTTAAACGTATAACTTTAAACGTTTAACGTTTTACATCGCCGCCAGCTGCACCTTCTGCTGCAACTCAATTACACTTTCCCTGAAAAGACTATCTGTATCCATCAGATCCTTAACCGTCTGACAGGAATGAATAACCGTAGTATGATCGCGACCGCCAAAATGTTCGCCTATCGTTTTTAGAGAATTTTTTGTGAAGATCTTGGCAAGGTACATAGTGATCTGCCTTGCCTGTACGATTTCGCGTTTGCGGGTTTTTTGCAGCAGCTTATCATAGGACACGTCAAAGAATTCACATACCATTTTCTGAATGGTTTCAATAGTGATTTCTTTTGAGGAAGTCTTCACAAAGTTACGGAGCACCTTCTTAGCCAAGTCGAGGTCAATTTCACGTTTATTGAGCGAAGACTGTGCCAAAAGCGAAATCAATGCGCCTTCGAGCTCACGGATATTACTCTGAATATTGTAAGCAATATATTTTACTACCTCACGCGGCATATCAAGTCCGTCATTCTTCATTTTCTTTTCCAGGATATCAATCCTGGTATCATAATCCGGCACCTGCAGATCAGCACTCAGTCCCCAACGGAAACGACTCAGCAATCTTTCCTGTACACCTTCCAGGTCTTTGGGTGGTTTATCAGAACTCAGTATCAATTGTTTTCCGGACTGATGCAGGTGATTAAAAATGGCGAACAATGCATCCTGAGATTTTTCAGCCCTGTTAAAAAACTGAACATCATCAATAATCAGCACATCAATTAACTGATAAAAATGTATGAAATCGTTTATCGCATTATTCCGGCTATGATCCTGAAACTGATTGATGAATTTTTCAGAAGAAACATACAGAACCACTTTATTCTGATGCAATCTTTTAACCTCATTACCCACGGCTTGTGCAAGATGCGTTTTACCAAGGCCAACACCACCATATATAACCAGCGGATTAAAAGAAGTTGCTCCAGGCTTTTCTGCAACGGTTTTACCCGCCCTTCTGGCAACGCGGTTACAATCCCCTTCTACAAATGAATCAAATGTATATATAGGATTCAATTGTGAGTCGATCTGCATTTTTCGCAAACCGGGAATCACAAAGGGATTCTTAACAGGATTATTTATTACGAGTGGAAAATCCATTTCATTGTTGGAAAAGGTTTTAAAACCATGTGCCGCCACATCCATTGTCAGTGGTTTATTCTTGTCATTACCACTATCAACCATGATCCGGTATTCCAGCCTGGCTTCTTTCCCTAATTCTCTCTTCAAAGTCTTTGCCAGTAAATTTACATAATGCTCTTCCAGGTATTCATAAAAGAATTGACTGGGTACCTGGATGGTGAGGATTTTTTCTTTAAGGGCAACTGGTCTGATAGGTTCAAACCATGTTTTGAAATGCTGCCATTCTACAATATCTTTTATAATAGCCAGACAACTATTCCATACTTTATCATGCGCTTTCTCCATTAGTCCTTAAGCAATTTTAAAAAGGATTCTTTAATTCTTCTATTTAGTCTTTTCAAAGGAATTGCGCCAGCACGATTCAACGTCACAGGGTTAATGCTAACAAAAAAGGATCAGGAGGCAGCTTTTGAAATATCTTACAATCAACCTAAAACAATCGCATTACTTAATTAAATTATATTGTTGTTGGATTTGTTTGTATATATATTTCCTGTATTGTCTCAATGTAAAAAAAAAAACTGATTTATTTTTTTTGTTCTCACTAAAAAAAGAGCCATTTTTTTTAAAAGGGTAGCGAATATAGAATCTGTAAAACGAAAAAAAAATTTTTTATTCTGCTTCTTTCTTTCCTACCGTAATGCTTTGATTATTATCTAAATTTTGAGCCTTTGCCCGGGAAAAACTGTAGTCCAGCCGCCCAAGCTTTATTCCTGCCCAACCAACCTGGTTAACCAGAACTTTTTTTCCTGACTTATTCTGATAAATCCTTGGTTCATCGAAAAACCTGTGTGTATGCCCGCCGAGGATCAGATCTATATTGTCGGATTCCTTTGCAAGTACTTCATCACTAACCTTATTATCGGAATATTTGTCACCCAGGTGCGACAGGCAAATCACCATATCACATTTTTTTTCTTTCCTGAGATAAGCTGCCGTTTTGTTCACTTCTGCAATAGGATCAAGATATTTTGTCTTTCCAAATAAACTGTCCGGTACTAACCCTGTTAATTCAATTCCCACACCCGTTACTCCAATATCCAGTTTTCCCTTCCGGAAAATTTTATACGGCACAAAAGAATTTTCCATCACAGTCTCTTTGAAATCATAGTTACAGATAACAAGTGGGAATGTTGCATTCTTCCGCATCTGTACCTGGAAATTTTCAAGCCCGCCATCAAAATCATGATTGCCCATAGTACATGCATCATAACCCATCATCTGCATGGCTTTAATCTCGGGTTCGCCATTGAACATATTGAAATATGGCGTGCCCTGAAAAATATCTCCTGAATCGAGTAAAAGAACTTCATTTCCTTCAGCTCTGATTTTTTCTATTAATGCCGCCCTCGGAGCAGTACCTCCTTTTCCCGCATTAGCTGACCCATCCATTGGAAATGATTCAAGCCTGCTATGCACATCATTGGTATGAAGAATGGTCAGCTTTTGAGGCACTTCATTTGCTTCCTTTGCAAACAAAACAGGGTTTGCTGCCAGCAACGAAGCAAGTGTTAATCCGGATTCCAGTATGAATTTTCTTCTAGTTGGCACTTGTGATTCTTTTGTCTTCCTGAATTGCTACAGGCAAATTCTTTTCTGTAAAACCATTTATATAATCCAAAATCGCATTACGAAGCAAATAACCCGTTTTGTTTTTTGGCAGATCACGAAACCCTGTATAACCGCCACCGCCATTCACTACATAATCTGAATTAACCATTGTATATTTTACTGCAGGTTCAATCGGCTTCCCATTGATTAAAACATTGACAGCTTTTTTATCTGCAATCTGAAAACTTATTCCTGCTACACCACCACCTCCGTCAGCAGCGATTCCATTCAGGTATTCCTGCAACATTTCACCTGTTACGTCCTGAATGATCATTTCATTGTCGAAAGGCATTACCTCAAAAACCTTTCCGCGTTTAATGGGACCCGCCGGGATTGAATTCAACCTGATACCACCATGATTCATAAAAGCAATTGAGGCCTTTGGATTGTATTTCTGTTTTGCCATCATCAGATATGAATCAGCCAAAAAATTACCCAGTGTTCCATCTGGCAAACTTTTTTCCAGGCTTACCGGAAGATTGCCAATCACATTATCCATCAGTTTTACCACGCTGTCTTTATATGGTTCGAGTAAGCGGCTCAGATTCTGCCCCGAAGAATCTTTTACATTAATAGCATAGCCGGCATATTCAACCTGTTGCGGTACATAGTGTTGCTGACATGCAACCAACACAATACACGCCGCGATGGTATATAAAAATTGCCTGGAATTATACATGGTGGATCAGAACGTGAGCTTTGGAAGGTAAAGTAATTTCCACTAAAAAAAGAAGTTTTTTATGCTAATCTTGCTAAATTATAATTGGTAACTTTGATCCTTAATTCTGCATACTTATGGGCTTTGATGTTACAGGAAAACTGATAGTGAAATTCGACACCGTTCAGAAAAGCGAATCTTTCAAAACAAGGGAATTTGTAGTGGAAACTACAGAAGAAATTCCTGGTAAAACGATTAATAACTTTTTAAAATTTCAGACAACGCAGGATAAAACCTCGTTGATTGAGCGTTTCCAGCCTGGAGAAACGATTAAAGTGCATTTTAACCTGCGTGGATCCAAATGGGAGAAAAACGGGCAGACGAGTTATTTCACCAATCTTGATGCATGGCGTATCGAATCGGTGAATCTGCAGCCAGCTACATCCTCTGCCAATATGCCTGCCTTTCAACCCGAAGCAGGTTATAGTGGAGAACAGGTGGATGATCTGCCTTTCTGATGCAAAAAAAAATTTCATTCCAACTTCTTCCGGAAGAAGCCGCTGACCAGCTTGTTGTAAAACAATGGATCGCATCCGTATGTACTGTACAAAAAAATGCAGTTAAAGGTTTTCAGATTTTAAAAAGATCCATCGATGCAAGATCGAGGCAAATTAAAATCAACCTGACTGTAAATGCATTTATTAATGAAGCCCCGGTCAAAAAAATTATTTCAGTTCCTGAATTTCATGAAATAAAAAAAACTGCCAAAACTACCATCGTTATTGGAGCAGGGCCTGCGGGTCTTTTTGCCGCTTTACAGCTGATTCAGCTGGGAATCAAACCGGTTTTAATCGAACGCGGAAAAGATGTAAGGGAAAGAAGAAGAGACCTTGCTATCCTGAACAAGCAGGGAATAATCAATGAAGAAAGCAATTACTGTTTTGGTGAAGGTGGTGCCGGTACATACAGCGATGGCAAATTATATACCCGCAGTTCAAAGCGTGGTGACGTTTCAGCAATACTGGAACTCTTTGTACATTTTGGTGCAGAAGAAAACATCCTCTTCGAAACCCATCCGCATATCGGTACAAACAAATTACCCGGTATTATAAGTGCCATGCGTGAAAAAATCATTTCGTGTGGCGGTGAAATTCATTTCAATAAAAAACTTACCGGCTTTACCAGATCCGGCAATATTATTACAGAGATACAAACAGCAGATGGCGATCGTTTTTCAGCTGATCAAATAATTCTTGCAACCGGCCATTCAGCACGTGATATTTTTTTTCTCCTGCAGAATGAGCAAATCATAATTGAAGCAAAACCTTTCGCATTGGGTGTTCGCGTAGAACATCCGCAATCCCTGATTGATTCAATTCAATATCATTGCAAACGGGATTCAGGAAGATCCGGATTATTACCTCCGGCCAGTTATCAGCTCGTACAGCAGGTGGATAATAAAGGTGTGTTCTCCTTTTGCATGTGTCCGGGTGGAATCATCGCAACTGCATCTACTGCGCCAGGCGAACTGGTTGTTAATGGCTGGAGTCCGTCGAAGCGAAATAATCCCTTCGCAAATTCCGGCATGGTAGTTCAGGTCGAAACCACCGATGTATTAAATATGTCCCGGGATAAAATATCAGCTCCGGAAAAAAACAGGGTTGATGAAAACGATCCCCTGCTGATGATGTATTTTCAGCAGCAGATCGAAAAGCGGGCTTTCGAAGCGGGCGGTGGAAAATTTATAGCACCTGCACAAAGGCTGGTAGATTTTGCTGAAGGCCGTTTGTCAACTGACCTACCCGACTGTTCCTATATACCCGGATTGCAATCTTCAGACCTTTCCTTAGTACTACCTTCTTATATCAGTAAAAGATTAAAAGAAGGTTTTAAACAATTCGGCAAAAAAATGAAAGGCTACTACAGCAATGAAGCCGTAGTGGTGGCAACGGAAAGCAGAACATCTTCCCCCGTACGTATTCCCCGGGATGCCGAGGGGCTGAATCATCCTCAGCTTCAGAATCTTTATCCATGCGGGGAAGGGGCCGGATATGCAGGGGGAATCGTAAGTGCCGCGATGGACGGACAAAGGGTTGCAAAAAAAATTGCAGAAAAAACGGGAGTCAGACTGTAATCTTTTTGCAAATCCGGATACAAATATGCTGACCGCTATAACTATTATCTGAAATAGTCATAGCCTGATACAATAAAGAAGCCCGAACTTACATTAACCCGGTGAACCCGACCGACACGGGACACAGAATATTGGATTTACTGTTTCAACTTAAGTATCTTCAACCCTTATAATTTGAACGATTGATCATGCAGCAAATTCTGGAAATCAAACACCTCAAGAAATATTTTGCCAGTCAAAAAGCGGTTGACGATATCAGTTTCAGCATCGACCGTGGTTCAATTTTCGGCTTGCTGGGGCCTAACGGGGCAGGCAAAACGACATTACTTCGCATGATAACAGGAATATTTTATCCGGATGAAGGTGAAATTTTCTTTGATGGTAAAAAATTCGATCCTGAAAATGATGTGATGCGCATTGGCTATATGCCCGAGGAAAGAGGCCTTTATAAAAAAATGAAAATCGGTGAACAGGCATTATACCTGGCAAGATTGAAAGGACTCTCCCGCGAACACGCAATGGCAAAAATTAAAGAATGGTTTATAAGGCTTCAAATGGAAAGCTGGTGGAATAAGAAAGTGGAAGACCTCAGTAAAGGTATGAGCCAGAAACTGCAGTTTGTGACTACGGTTGTCCATGAACCCAAAATGATCATCCTCGACGAGCCATTCAGCGGCCTTGATCCTGTTAATGCGAACCTCATAAAAGATGAAATTCACAGGCTTGCTGCTGAAGGAGCTACCATCATATTCAGTACACACCGCATGGAGCAGGTGGAAGAAATCTGCGATCATATCGTACTTGTAAATAAAGGCACAAAAATTCTTGACGGAACAGTGAAAGCTATTAAAAATGAATTCAAGGAAAATCATTTCCGGATTTCATTCGATGAAAAGATTCTGCCGGAACACACTGCTATTCACCTTTTTCAGGTGGTGGAAAAGAACGACACTGAGCTGGTGATAAAAAAGAATGAAGGTTTTACAACCAATGATATCATCACATATTTTATAAATAAGGGTTTAACCGTTCATTCATTTAATGAAATACTGCCTTCGCTGAATGATATATTCATTCGCCAGGTGCGTGGAACTCCTGAAGCCAGGCAGTTCCAGAATGTATAAAATAAATGACTGTATAAAATATCCCCGAATCAACAACTGAACCTCATGTCGAAAATAGGACTGATCATACAGCGCGAATATTTCACCCGGGTAAGAAATAAAACTTTTATTCTTTCCACTTTTCTGTTGCCGATAATGATGATTCTTTTCATCTTCGGATCTGTTTTTTTTGCTGTCAGGTCAAGGGAAAAACAAAAAGTTGCAGTTGTGAATGACCCGGGATTTTTCAGACAAAATCTGAAGAGTGATTCCTCGCTTGTCATCTTTGATTTCAATGCAGGAGTGGACAGCACCAACTATATTGAAAAAGGTTTTGATGGTATATTATTTCTCCCTGTCAAACCGGGCGACATTCAATATGAACTCCGGTCCAAAAAACAGTTTGGTCTTGAATCAAAAGGATATATCGAAAGGCAACTGAACAAAGCAATAGAAAGCAATTTGCTTCAGCAACGCGGCATTGAAAAATCAACACTTGATTCAATCACTAAAGCCAGCGGAAATGCAGTTTCGCTCAAAAATAAAGTCACTGATGCAGAAGGCAAAAGCAAACAGGCAAATGCAGGGCTTGCCTATGGGATCGGGTTCGGAAGTGGTATATTGATTTATATAACGATGTTCATCTTCGGTGCGATGGTTATGCGTGGTGTTGCTGAAGAAAAAATGAACCGCATCGCCGAAGTGATTGTTTCATCCTGCAAACCATTTGAGCTGATGCTTGGCAAAATCATCGGTATCGCCGGTGTTGGGTTAACACAGTTCCTGCTCTGGATCATACTGATTTTTGTTCTGATGACAACTCTTCAGTTTTTTATTCCAACAGACACCATGCAGCAGTTCCAGCAATTGCAACAGAATCAGCAGCAACTGCCCGGTGGACCCAATAATTCAATGGCATTAAAACTGCTGGAGGCCAAAACGCAACTTGTTGAGGGAGTAAACTGGGGACTGATTATTTTTTGTTTTCTGTTTTATTTTCTGGGCGGATACCTGTTCTATGCATCTCTGTTTGCAGCAATCGGAAGTGTGATCAATGAAGATCCTCAGGAAGCACAGGCGCTGATGTTGCCGATCACCATGCCAATCATTTTTGCATTTATTATTCTTACAAGCAGTCTTAGTAACCCTAACAGTCCTGTTGCTGTTTGGGCGAGTATCATTCCGTTCACATCCCCGATTGTTATGATGGGGCGTATTCCTTTTGGCGTACCAGATACTGTGCCCTGGTGGCAGCTGATTGTTTCAATGATCACACTTATTGGCGGCTTTCTTTTTACTACCTGGTTTGCCGGAAAAGTTTACCGTACCGGGATACTTATGTACGGAAAAAAATCTTCCTGGAAGGAAATGATGCGTTGGGCGTTCAGGAAAGCCTAATTAAAAGCCTGAAGTCGGTAGTCGGAAGCCAACAGCCAGGTCCGTTCGTCAGTTGGCTTCCGGCTCAGGACTTTTTGCCTTTTGCCAGAAGCAGAAAGAGAAAGTGGAACAGCCAGTACATTATGAATCACTAAATCTACAAGCGCCGGCTGTTTCTCCTGCCTACTGCCTACTGCCTCTTCTGCTACTTTGTCCTGTTTTCACTGATTAGTACAATCTTTGATGTTTCAACAGCTTTTACCGAAACGTCAATATTGTTATGAAGATATTACTGCAATATTTAAAACCATACAAGTGGTTAGTAGTACTTACACTAAGTCTTGCCACAATAAATACTGTATTCTCCCTTTTTGACCCGATTCTTTTCGGCCGCATAATCAAGCTCGCGGAAAAAACCATTGAGCAACGGAAAAACGGCATTGACACACCATGGAACGCTTTTATGTGGAGTGCATTGGCAATCCTGCTGTTGTCAATGGGAACCGCTATGGTGAGCAGGATCGCAAAAAACTTCCAGGATTATTTCGCGAATGTGGTCATTCAGAAATTCGGAGCAAAAATATTTACAGATGGTTTGCAGCATGCTATGAAATTGCCTTACCAGGAATTTGAAGATCAGCGGAGCGGAGAAACGCTGAGTATACTTACAAAAGTCAGGACCGATACAGAAAAGTTCATCAACTATTTTCTAAATGCTCTTTTTACGATTGTGATAGGTATACTTTTCGTATTTATTTATGCGTCGATATTTATACACTGGACTGTTCCTATCGCATATGTTTTTGGAATTGGTTTTCTCACGCTGGTCACCAATGCACTGAGTAAGAAAATAAGGACAATCCAGAAAGCTATAGTGAACAAAACCACCTCGCTGGCTGGTTCAACTACGGAGAGCCTGAGGAATATCGAACTTGTAAAAAGTCTTGGGCTTACAAAACAGGAAGTGGAGCGACTTAACAATAACACTTATAAAATTCTGGGGCTGGAATTAACGAAAGTGAAGCGCGTCCGCAGTATCAGCTTCCTGCAGGGCACAATGGTCAATACATTACGTCAGGTAATATTATTTCTCCTGATGTGGTTGATTTTCAAAGATCGGATATTGCCGCATGAACTTGTTACCATGCAATTTTTCAGCTTTTTTATTTTCGGACCACTGCAGGAAATCGGAAATA
The DNA here is from genome assembly GCA_015654495.1 of Chitinophagales bacterium. Taxonomy (GTDB): domain Bacteria; phylum Bacteroidota; class Bacteroidia; order Chitinophagales; family Chitinophagaceae; genus Pollutibacter. Next base: position 2,193 of record JAATGW010000540.1, on the reverse strand, counting down.
TTATTCTGTCCTATCGGGAAGCTGAAGCTTCAATCAATAATTATCACACATTGATGCAGAAAAAACCGGAACGCACACCCGAACATCCTGTACATCTCGGGCCGATCCGTTCACTTGAATTTCAACAGGTAGGTTTTCAGCATGTAACTGCTTCGCAGAGAGCGATTGACGAAATCAGTTTTATGGTGAAGCCTGGAGAAACAATTGCCTTTGTTGGCCCTTCGGGTTCAGGCAAATCAACGTTGATGAAATTACTTGTGGGTTTGTATCGTCCTCAGCAGGGTCGAATCCTGTACAATGGTCTTGATGAAAACGCGATTAATTTTGATGACCTGAGAAACCAGATTGGATTTGTAACGCAGGATACACAACTCTTTGCAGGCACTATCCGGGAAAACCTGATCTTCGTAAATCCTGAGGCAAGTGAAGAAGACCTTCTGGATGCCTTACACAAAGCAGCATGCGACAACCTGCTTAAACGTGCAGATAAAGGAATTGAAACCGTTATTGGCGAAGGTGGTTTAAAACTATCCGGCGGCGAAAAGCAACGCCTGTCTATCGCAAGAGCATTATTGCGGAAACCAAGAGTACTATTGTTTGATGAAGCAACATCGGCCCTGGATTCACTTACTGAAGAAGAAATCACAGAAACAATAAAAGAAATTTCAGCATCCCAGGAGCGCATAACCATTCTTATCGCACATCGGCTTTCAACAATCATGCATGCAGACAGAATATATGTTCTGGAACAGGGCGAAGTGGTTGAAACCGGCGATCATGAAAAACTGATAAGCGAAAAAGGTTTATACTACGCAATGTGGCGCCAGCAAATCGGCGAAAGAAAAAAGATGATGAATATAACCCCGACCGGCGAATCAAAAGGACCGGTCGCTGTCGCGTCATAAAAGCAATCTATTCTTCCTTTTTTTCTGCAGGATCTTCCCCTGGTTTAAACCGGAGAAATTTCTGCAGAAAATTTTCATCTGTTAACTCTTCTACATCTCCGAGTAACAATTCGAGCGCATTGGTACTGATCCAGATTTCTGCGAGAGAAACAACAAGTGAAATTAGCAGGCTGATCAGGCTTAGTGCAAAAATAAAATTGGCCGCCATCAGCCAGCTATTGTAAATGCTATACATGCAGGCAACACAAAGCAGAAAACTGAATACACCTGAACCTTGCATGAAACGGATGTATTTAAGCCTTTTCCGGAGACTTCTTAATTGAAGCAACAATCCCTTCTGGTTGCGTTGTTCTGTGTATTCATCATGCAGTTTACGAACGAGGTTGGCAATGGCCAGAAATCTGTTGGTATACGCAAGTAGTAATAAACTGATGGCAGGAAAAAGCAAGGCCGGTGTATTGATAGAAATTTCCATTCCTAAATGTACAAATTAGCCGCTTTGAAAATTTCTACAACGAATACTGAAACCTGCCCTGACGATATTTGCTCTATTGAACTTTTGCAGGAAAATTAACCTCAACATCGGTTTCACCAACACTCACATCGTCCGTTGCAGTTTTTATCCCGGGTTTATGCTTGAGCGTTATTTTCAAAAAGCCCTGGGTCGCCGGAGTTGTGGTCCAGGTAGATGTATTTCCAAGTGGATATCCTTTGATATCAGCATTCAGGTTCTGTACAATAATGCCCACGCCTGAAGGTTGATAGTAAAACTGATGTGCTGTACCTTCGGCAATTACTTCCGGTGTGATATTCACAGCCGTTGTTTTACTTTCATCGAGAACTTCAACAGAACTGGAATAGGATGAGCCGGACTCCAATTTTATTGTGTCAAACCTTGTAGGAGGATTTCCGCCGCTGCCGTCAGGATCCTTGAACTCAAAAACCAGCGGAGTAGCGGACCCGGATTTCACAAGCGTTATTCTAAGTGTGGTTATCAGCTCTTCTTCATTCAATGGGGACTTATCATCTTTATTACATGAAACTGTCGCAACGAAAAAGATTGTTGCAATAACCAGCGCCAGTCCTGAAAATTTTTTCATGGAGAATTTTTTAAGAAGTTTTCTTACGATGAGCATCAAAAGGAACCTTTACCCGGAGCGAGATATTCCTGCCCATTTCGTCGCTGAAATACCTGAATGCATTCATGTAATCGCAGTATTGTGTATTTAAGTGATTTGTCACAGCAAAAAAAATAGTTATTGGTTTGCCACTGAAAAGCAAAACATTT
>JAATGW010000324.1 GCA_015654495.1 Chitinophagales bacterium | reverse complement strand
TTCTCTGATATTCTTATTGTCGTCGAAGATGGCTATCCTGAGTCCCATAATATGTATTTACATTAAAGTTCCGCTATTTATATCCCTATGCAATCCCCAAATCAGGGGATAGGAAACCTGAGCCGGATAGATAGTCCCGTTCCGGGCCTGGAGCTGATCACGCATACTCCTTTCATTTCTGTTGCACGTCTTTGCATATTTTCGAGGCCGTTACCTGACAAGGAATTGGAAGCTTTTGGCTTTTTAAGATCCATGCCCTTCCCATCATCCTTAACAACCAATTCAAGGTCTCTATGGTATCTTACCTCTACCCATACATTATTTGCTTCTGAATATTTGAGCGCGTTATTAATTGCCTCCTTATAAATGAGGTAGAAATTTTTTCTTTTGGTCATGTCGAGGTTCAGCAGTTTCACCGAAGGATCATAATCAAAATGAAACTGTATATCTCTGGCAACCAGTAAAGACCTTGCAAACGAATCCATTCTCTGCAGGATGGTTTCCATATTGTCATTGCGGGGATTGATCGCCCAAACGATATCATTCATTTCTGAAATCATCTCGCTTGAGGTAGCGCTTATCTTCTCCAATGTATCCTGCAGCTGGTCCTGCTTTTGCTGCTGCTTATAAATTTTTGCAACCTGGCTATACACTGAAATAGAACTTAAAGTTGATCCCACATTATCGTGCAGGTCCTGTGCAATTTTGTTACGGATGTCCTGGCGCCTGATAATTTCGTTTATACGATACAGGTATATTCCATAGATGATAAAAGCTGCGAATGCCGCACAAAGTGCATAAAACCATGCAGTTTTCCAGTAAGGCGGTTTGATCCTGATCTGAAGCCTGGTTGTCTGTTCACTCCATACCCCAGGTTTAACCGTTGCTTTTACGAGAAAATTATATTGCCCGCCATCAAGGTTGGTATAATTAACACTGTTTCTCGTTCCGTCTTCCACCCAGTCTTCGTCTACCCCTTCCAGTTTATGTGCATATTGTACCGGGTATCCGCCATGAAAAACCGGGGCAGCGAAATCAAGGGTAAAGAAATTCTGGTTATAGCGAAGCGCAATTTCTTTCCCGTATAAAAGCTGTTTATTTGATTCATTGAAAATGCGGAAGTCTGTGAGTATTACTTTTGGCTGAGAACTCAATTCACGGATGCTGTCAGGACAAAAGGAAATGATATAGTTTAAACCTGCAACTATTAGTTTTCCTTTTTTGCCTCGGAATATCTGCCCTTTGATACCTCCGGTTTTTTCCAGGTCAGGCAATTGAAAACTGCTGTATGTTTTTTTCAGGGGATCATATTTGTGAAGATCTCCGTTTGCGACGATCCATACATTTCCATTTTCGTCAAGGCTGATACCTTCAGTCAGGTTGTCAGAGCCGCGAATATGTTCGAATGATTTCGCGGTAGTATTAAAATGATAAAGCCCGCCACCATAGGTGCTTACCCATAAATTTCCCCTGGCATCTTCGGCGATATCATACACATTATTATTGCCGATACTTTTTTCGTCACCGGGATCATTAATATAGTATCTGAATCTGGAGATGCCGCGCTGCCATTCGCCCAGACCCATTTTTGATGTTGCCATCCAGATGTGGCCGTCCTTTGTTTTATAAAGCTTTCTTAAGAGGTTATCTCTGATATTAAAGCGGCTGATTATTTTCCTTGTACTATCCTGGCGATTTACCCATTGTTTTAAAGTGAAGTCGTAGTAGGTAAGGTAATGGCCGAAGGGAAGCGTAATCAGCACCGGATGATTATCGAGGGTATCCATCATCATTGACACAACCCGTGATTCAATAATGCGGTTCATCACAATATCTTTTTCAGTATTCGGAAGTTTCCGGAGCTTATAGTTTTCGGGATTCATCTGAAACAATGATACCTGGCTTCCGACAAACAATTTCCTGTCTGATTGTTGCAGGAATTTTGTGATATGCAGTTCCTGGCCTTCAAACCTCATCGGGATATTCCTGAACTGTCCATTGTCATTCATCTCAAAAACCCCTTTGCTCGTGCCCAGCCATAAATCACTCTCCGCGTTATTCAGTACATCATAAACAGCAATATTTTCATCATCATCTGATGGCAGAAACTGTTGAGTGAATTGCTGCTGACCCGGATCGTGAATACTCAGGCCATGATTTGTACCTATCCAAACAATTCCGGATCTGTCAACAAATATCCGGTTGACCTGGTTCCCGCTGATGGTGCCTTCCATTGAAGCGTTATGCCTGAAATGCTGAAATTTTCCAGAGATTAAATCGTGGATATAAAGTCCATTGTATTTGCCTCCAATCCATAGCTGGTTTCTGTTATCTTCCGCAAATGAAAGCGGGTCGTCGCCGGGAAATTCTCCCTCAAGATCTGATCTGGGTATCACAATTTCCTGCCTGGAAACCGGATCAAGCTGATATATAACCTTATCCCAGGAACCTATCCATATTTTATTTCTGCTATCGCGGAAAAGGGATGTTACAGTCATATGCGGCAACTTAGCGTACACGTTGCCGTAACGTTGATCTTCTTTGCTTTGCAATGTGGCGGGATCAAACATGATAAGGCCGCCACCTTGTCTGCCGGCCCATATCCGTCCATTCTGGTCGATTGCAAGATCAAGAATGGTTATTATCCTCTTTCGCAGCGGTTCATTAAAAACTTCGCGCTCTTTGTTAAATCTGAGCAACCCGTGACCACTGGTTGCGAGCCAGAGAAAACCGCTTTTATCTTCCTGGATTGCGTTGATTATATTTCCGGGAATGGAATTCGGGTCTGAGCTTTTATGCTTGAATTGCCTGAATTGTTCTTCAGGCGATTTTCTGTAATCGAATCTGGTAAGTCCTCCATCGGCAGTCGCAATCCAGATAACACCGGCACTGTCTTCGTGAAGATCGTTAATCATATTACCTGAAACAGAGGAAGCCAGGGAAGCATCATGTCTGAATATTTCAAAGCGATAACCGTCGTACCTGTTCAATCCGTCATCTGTACCTATCCAGATAAATCCACGATGATCCTGAATAATACAATTGACTTTGTTGTTGGAGAGTCCGTTTCCGGTATTCAGGTTGCGGAAATAAAGTGCTGCCGACTGTCCAAAGCCTGTAAGGCTGAATAGCAAACATAAAAACAATTGCAGCGTTCGCATACCGATCAAAGCTCATGAAAAAACCGCAGGATAAAATCCGCGGTTTAGCCCAGTGTTATTTCTGTTGATTAGTTTACCAGAAATGGTTATTGTTTTACAAGTTCATTTGAAGTAAGAGGTATGAAGTAAGGGGTAAGAAGTATGAAGTAAGGGGTAAGAAGTATGAAGTAAGAGGTAAGAAGTGCTGAAAATAATTGGCTGCTGCTAAAAAGAAAATTCCTGAATTTAATT
>JAATGW010000201.1 GCA_015654495.1 Chitinophagales bacterium | reverse complement strand
CGGTAGGCAGTAGACGGTAGGCAGTAGACGGTAGGCAGTAGAGAACAGCCGGCGTTTGGAGATTATATGTTTAATCATCAAACGCGGTTTCTGTTATTGTTTCTGTTTCTATTTCTGTTATTGTTTCTGTTTCTGTTACTGTTTTCTGTTACTGTTTTCTGTTAAATACACCATGATCTTTTTTGACTTAAATTTTTGTGCGCATACTATCCGATATATTTCTTTCTGAAGGAAGAAGGATTTTCACCGGTAAGCTTGTTGAAGATTTTATTAAAGTAAGACAAACTATCATAGCCCACATCATAACAAACTTCCGAAACTGATTTGCCCTGAAGCAGTAATGTTTTGGCCTGGGTAATCCGGTACTGATTTACAAAATCAGTAAATGTCATATTTGTTTGCTTTTTAAAATACCGGCAGAATGCGGCAGTACTCAGGAAAACGCTTGCCGCCACTTCATTTACATCCGGAGAGGAATTATAGTTGGCATGGATATATTTATAAACAGACCCCATTCTGATCTTATCATTCAGAAATAACTTCACGCTGGTATCCTGTTCATTCAATTCAGTATATTCTTTCGAAGTTGCAAGAATCTGAAACACTTGGAACAAATTCAACAGTTGTTGAAAATGCTCCGCTTCTCTCAAAAGCATGAGGTTGAGCTTTTCAGCAACAATTGCTTTTGTACTGCCATGAAATGATATGGCAAGATTTGCTTTCCTGAATAAGGTATTAATAGCTTCCATTTCGGGTGCTTCTTTGAGCAAATCGCCGAGCAGATCTTCCCTGAATTGAACAACTATTTGCTCATAGGCTGTCTGTACGCCGTAATCAAAATTCAGATGCGGAATATTTGCGCCTATCAGGATCAGGTCACTATCCATAAAACCGGAGATATGCTGGCCCACATGACGTATACCCGTAGTCGCTTTTACATATACAAGCTCAAACTCCGGATGATAGTGCCAGTAGAAATAATTTCTAAGGCTGGGGCAGAAGAGTTTAAAGGATTGCCCCGGATCAGGAACAACGGTTTCTTTCTGAATCTTCACAACAGACTTTACTCTAAAACTATAACAAATGGGGAAAATTTCTAAATAAATGTCAATACAGAGCAAATACTGGTCATTCTAACTGATATTAGCCAACTACCCGTTCCCGAGCTTTGTGTCATTAATCAACTGAAAAATTGCAATATGGAAATGCAAACTATGACGCCAACTATGGCTCCATCAATGGCACCGAATGCACATAAGGATATCCCTGGAAATCCTTCGACCGCCAAGAGCAGCAGCTTAAAACTGAATGACCGGACCAATGGCAAACCCTTATCATTACTTACGGAAGATGAATGGAAGTTCTGGATTGAAAACGGATATATCGTGATCAAAAATGCAATACCCGAAGAACAGGTAAAAAAGCTGGCTTCATTCCTTTGGGAATTTGAAGAAAAGGATGCTGAAAATCCTGAAACCTGGTATGCCCCGCCAAGAGCTGAACTGAAAATGAAAGAGCTCACAAATACCGGCATGGTTGAAGTATACAATCACCAATATCTCTGGGACAACAGGCAATGGCCCACAGTTCACAAGGCATTTTCTGATGTCTGGGGAACAGAAAAATTATGGGTGACCATTGACCGCGCAAATCTGAATTTGCCAATCCGTCCAGGTTACGAGTACAAAGGTTTTATTCATTGGGATTACGACCCGGAAACAAAGCCGCAAAATGTACAGGGCGTACTGGCACTGGCGGATCAGACTGATGAAAATATGGGAGGTTTTCAATGCGTTCCTGAATTGTACAGAACTTATGAAACATGGAAGCTGTCACAACCTGAAGACAGGGATCATTTCAAACCGGACGTGAGTGGATTTGAAATCGTGAAAGTAAAAATGAATGCAGGCGATTTATTGATTTTCAATAGTACTCAACCACATGGGATCCGGGCAAATACAAGCGTCAATAAAGTAAGGATGGCGCAATATATTTCCATGATGCCGGCTGAGGAAGACAATGAAGAACTTCGTCAGTGGCGGATTAGTTCATGGAAAGAAAGAAGAGCACCTGAAGGTTATGCTTTTCCCGGTGATCCACGCAGATGGGAACAAACAAAATATCCGGCAGCTGAACTTTCTCCACTCGGTAAAAAATTACTGGGGCTGGAGAAATGGTAGCGAGGAACAGCCGTTAAACGTTCAACGTTAAACGTTGAACGTTTAACTCCTCTTTGGAGCTATAACATTCTTTAAAGCAGTGAAATTTGCCTTGATGCTGAGTAACCCAAATACATTTCCATTTTTGGGGTCGTACTGGAATTTCAGCGGCACCCAGATATCATCAAAAATGCGCAGACGCATGGTACCATTTAATGTGAATGCTTCTTTTCTTTCTTCTATATAAGCGCCTGAAAAAATGCGCTGGTAAGAAGCATTGAATTTAAGTTCAAAAAGAGAAAGATCGGTGCGTTTGGATCTCCTGACATAGTTGATACCTGCTTCTGCATTCAGCAAAGAACGTTTCAGGTCCCTCCCCGACCTTGCAGTGTCGTCTACAAAATTATAGGTGGCTTTGATGTCCAGTTCCAGTCCATTGGCTGAAGAAGGATTTGTAAATCCTTTCAATACCTGGGTTGTAATGGCAATATTTGAGAAAAAGAACTGGTCGTTGTAGGTAGTATCTGCTACTCCAAGAGTCCACAAAAGCCTGTTTTTAAAAAGATCTCTTGCCTGTCTGTACTGTTCATCTGTTTTATCAAACACGTTAATGTTTGCACGCGAACCAATCACGGTTTGTAAGTCGGTAAGGCCACTGTCGGTTGCAATCTTCAACAGTTCAGTCCTTACCTCATCTGAAATTGTGGCAAAAGATAACTGGCTGTTTCTCTTGCCCAGCTCCTCCCATTGTTGCTGCATTTTTTCAGCTAAGACGGAATCTGTCGCTACCAACTGACTTATCCTTCTGCCAATCGCTCTGTTCATTCTACGGTATTCATTTGTCCGCATTTTCAGTAGGTCAAGAAATTGCCGGTACACGGTATGATCGCGCTTATTGATAATTGCATAATTAATTCCGGTCGTAAATCCATTGAATTTAAAACTGGTGTCCAGCCGGATACTGAATCCAAAATTTAAATTCCTTAGGGCCGTATACCTGAGATAGCTCGTATCCACTGCCAGTTGAGGATTTGCACGCATCATGATGGCATAAGGATTAGTAGTGAATTTAAAATCCTTCTCCGGCCCAACGAGGTTGTCGAATGCAAGCTGAAAAAAGCTGGTCAGCACATCCTTGTAATTTCCGCTCGCGAGGGAATCTGCAGTGAACACCGGAATAGGTTTTTCCTCCTGCGCATATATTGCGAGAACCAGTGGCTGTAATGCAAAGAGCATTATGATTCTGGCTATGACTTTTTTCATATAAGTCAGTTTTAGTCATTCACAATAAGTATATCGAGAATTGTTTGTTCTTCATATTTTCTGGGATTATCAGAACCTGATTCAGGTCTTGTGTTCCTGTTAGTAGTTAATTCTCCTGTACCGGTACAGCTACCTGTAAGCGAAATCACATCCTTTGTCTGTACATCATTAAATGTGATGGCGCCGGAATGACCGATCGATTTGCTGTCAATCGTTTCTCCTGCACGAAAAAGGTCGGCAGTTAGCTCAGCCACGCCTAACCGGAATGTGACATCTATTTCGAGGGCCCCCAGTCCGCGGGTTGCCATTGCAGGCTGGTTTTCGAAAGACCTT
>JAATGW010000286.1 GCA_015654495.1 Chitinophagales bacterium | reverse complement strand
TTGATTATGTAAGTTACGGGCTTATGATGCAGGAACTCGAAAGAGGAGATAGCGGTGTTCGTTCTACTGCATCAGTACAGGGTTCACTTGTTATGTACCCGATTTTTGCTTATGGCAGTGAAGAACAAAGAAAAAAATTCCTGCCGAAACTCGCGAGCGGCGAATGGCTGGGATGTTTTGGATTAACAGAGCCTGATCATGGTAGTAATCCTGCGGGGATGCTTACCAATATAAAAGATAAAGGGGATCATTATGAACTGAACGGGAGCAAAATGTGGATCAGTAATGCTCCGTATTCCCAGGTTGCGGTAGTTTGGGCCAAAGATGAAACCGGAGACATACGGGGAATAATTGTGGAGCGTGGAATGGAAGGTTTTACAACTCCGGTTACTCACGGAAAATGGAGCCTCCGGGCTTCGGCCACCGGCGAGCTGGTTTTTGATCATGTAAAAGTTCCGAAAGAGAACCTGCTTCCAAATGTAAAAGGTCTGAAAGGTCCGTTAGGTTGCCTGACAAAGGCCCGTTACGGCATAGCCTGGGGTACTATTGGTGCCGCGATGGATTGCTATGATACTGCACTGAGATATTCAAAAGAGAGGATTCAGTTCGATCGCCCCATTGGCGGTTTTCAGCTGCAGCAAAAAAAACTTGCAGAGATGATCACTGAAATTACAAAGGCCCAATTGCTGAACTGGCGGTTGGGAGTATTAATGGACCAGGGAAATGTGACTCCGCAACAGGTGAGTATGGCAAAAAGAAATGGCTGTGAGGTGGCGCAGAACGTAAGTCGCGACGCAAGGCAGATGCTCGGAGGAATGGGGATCACGGGTGAATATTCTGTAATGCGTCATATGATGAATATTGAAAGTGTGATCACCTATGAAGGAACCCATGATGTACATCTGCTTATTACCGGAATGGATGTTACAGGACTGAATGCATTTAAATAATTCCTGTGATGATTATCTATCTCGTAGGGTTTATGGGTTCCGGCAAAAATTTCTGGGCCGCGAAATTATCCGCTGAGTTGTCTTTGCCCTGGGTTGATCTGGATAAGGAAATTGAAAAAAAAGAGTCGGACACTATTCCTGGCATTTTTGCAAAAAGAGGAGAACCTTATTTCAGGGACAGAGAGGCTGAAACACTGAGATCGGTTACGCTTGACAGGGAGAAAGCTTCTGCGAAAATGGTAGAGGGTTATTCCGCAATTATTGCGACAGGTGGTGGGGCTCCATGTTTTTCTGATAATATGAGATGGATGAATTCACATGGCGTAACTGTATGGCTCAATCCCCCGGTAGAAGAAATCTGCAGACGTTTAAAGCATGAGCAAAAGGGAAGGCCACTGATTAAAGATCTTGATGAAGCCGGATTAAAGCAATTCGTAATATCAAAGCTTGATGAAAGACAAGAATTTTACAGTCAGGCGAAACTTGAAGTAAAAAATACGAATATTGCGGTGACTGCGTTTATTAACCTCTTTATACATGCACAGAAACCTGATTAAAACTGCAACCTTGTTTGCCGCATTAAGTGTGATACTTGGTGCATTTGGTGCTCATAAACTAAAAGAGATCCTCGACGATAATAATTTTTCGGGCTTTCAAACGGGCGTTACCTACCAGTTTTATCATAGTCTTGCACTCCTCGCACTTGGTATTTTGTATAAACGCTATCCTAACAAACTCATGGAATGGGCCGGTTATCTTTTCGTAGCCGGAATGATTCTTTTCAGTGGTTCGCTATATCTTCTTACTATCCTCAGCGCAACCAAAAAAGTTGGCCTCGGGGTATTTGCGCTACTCACCCCAATCGGCGGAATATTACTTGTAGCAGGCTGGGTCGCATTTTTTCTTGGTGTTCCCAGAGTAAAGAACAGCGATAAAGATTAGTGCTAAAGGTTTCTGCCGCGGCTAAAGAAATCCTAATTTTGCGCATTCGTACTGCCTGATTCAGCCAGTTCCGTGAAAATAACTAGGTTTGCTGCTTATGGCCAATCGCTTAAAATCTGATAAGAAAAAACCCGATCCAGGAAAACTGACCAATGAAAAGGTGGAGCAGGTGGAGTGGAAAACTTTTATCAGAGATGAAAGGACCCGGAAGATTTTTGGTGCATTCCTGCTTCTTATCAGCTTTTTCCTTTTCGCAGCGTTTAGTTCTTATCTTTTTACCTGGGCTAAAGACCAGGATAAAGTTACAAGCACTGGTATAAGTATTCTTCTTCCCAATAAAATCGAAATTGCAAATCTGCTGGGATCTTTCGGAGCATATCTTTCGCATCTTTTCATGTATGAAGGCTTCGGAATTGCATCCTATTTATTCTGCACATTTTTTTTCGTTGCCGGTGCCAATCTTTTATTCAGTAAGAAGATATTTTCCATTCCCAGAAATTTAAAGTACCTCATCACCGGTTTGTTGATAGTCAGCGTAAGTGCTGCTTTTTTTATGAGCTCTTTTTCTTTTAACTGGGGAGGTGAAATTGGTAAAATGATCAGCAAATGGCTGACGGGATTTATAGGTAGTGTGGGTACTGCTGCGCTGATATTTGTCGCATTACTTTCTTACATCATCTGGCGTTTCAACCCGGTTTTCAATGTACCTGACCGGAAAAAACTCGCGGGATGGATTCCTGCAAAAAAGACTGTTATTGCTGCTGCGGAAACTGAGCCTGATGAGGAAGACAAATTGCTGCAACCGGTTTCTGCGAACGGAAGGCGGAATAAATTAAGAGCCGGGCAGGCACAGGAAATTCCGGAACAGGAAGAGACAGAACAGGAGTCAGGCCCAATGTTGCTGATTGAGCGGGATGAGGAGCCGAAACTCCCGAAAGAAATACCATCAAAAAAAATAAAACCCGATCTGCTGGTTAAAGAGGAACATGAACCTTATAAGCCAAAAATTGAAGCCGATGATCTGGCCCTCGAGATAAAACCTACACACGATGAAGAAGATGAAGAGGAAGAGATAGTTGCCACAAAGCCTGTAAAAATGGCGCCTTATGATCCGGTGCTTGATTTGCGCGATTATCAGTATCCGTCAATTGACCTGCTGGAACAGTACAGTGGAGAAAAAATTGTGATGGATCCGGGCGAACTGGAAGCAAATAAAAACCAGATCATCAACACACTTAAGAATTATGATATCGCCATACAGAAGATACTGGCAACTGTAGGCCCGACCGTAACCCTTTATGAGATTGTTCCGGCGGCGGGTGTGCGCATTTCAAGAATTAAAAATCTGGAAGATGATATTGCGTTGAGCTTATCAGCTCTCGGTATCAGGATCATTGCCCCGATTCCCGGGAAAGGTACTATTGGTATTGAAGTACCCAATGTTAAGAAGAATATTGTGAGTATGAAAACGCTGATCGCTTCAGATAAATTTCAACATAATACTTATTCCTTACCCGTTGCGCTTGGTAAGCGGATAGATAACGAGAATTTTATCGTTGATCTGGCAACAATGCCCCACCTGTTAATGGCTGGCGCCACAGGGCAGGGAAAATCAGTTGGGGTGAATGCCATTCTCGTTTCGCTTCTGTATAAAAAACATCCATCGCAGCTCAAATTCGTCCTCGTTGATCCCAAGAAGGTGGAATTAAGTTTATACAGAACAATTGAAAGGCATTTCCTCGCAAAGCTTCCGGGTGAAGAAGAAGCGATTATAACAGACACAAAGAAGGTGGTGCATACGCTCAACGCGTTGTGTATTGAAATGGACAACCGCTATGATCTTCTGAAAGAAGCCGGTTGCAGGAATATCCGCGAATACAACGAAAAATTTGTTGCAAGGAAATTAAATCCTGAAAAAGGACACCAGTTCCTCCCTTTTATCGTACTGGTAATAGATGAATTTGCAGATCTGATTATGACTGCAGGAAAGGAAGTCGAAATGCCGATCGCGCGTCTCGCACAGCTGGCGAGGGCAGTAGGTATACACCTGATCATAGCAACCCAGCGGCCATCGGTAAATATTATCACAGGAACTATTAAAGCGAATTTTCCGGCGCGTATTGCATTTAAAGTTTCGTCAAAGATCGACAGCCGGACAATCCTTGACGCCGGAGGGGCGGAACAGCTGATCGGGCGTGGCGATATGCTTATTTCGTATAACGGAGAAATAACCAGGTTGCAGTGTGTATTTGTGGATACTCCGGAGGTGGAAAAAATCGTTGATAGTATTGGAAACCAGCGTGGTTATCCGCAGGCTTTTATGCTTCCGGAATATGTGGATTAAAAAGAAATGGAAGGAAAGGATTTTGATATTCAGAACCGGGATCCGCTTTTTGAAGATGCGGCGCGGCTGATCGTACAAAGTCAGTTGGGGTCAACTTCACTCCTTCAGCGAAGGATGAAACTGGGTTATAACAGGGCTGGCAGGCTGATGGATCAGTTGGAAGCAGCCGGCATTGTGGGACCAAGCCAGGGAAGCAAGGTTCGTGATGTGCTTTATAAAACAGAAATGGAGCTGGATCAGTATCTTCAAACGATGGCTTAAAAATTTATGTTAAGGATGGGTTAGGGGGTTAACCCTTTGGTTTGATTTTAGTCTATATAACGTCATATGAAATTTTCAATTCAACATCATAAAAACAAAAAATGAAAAAAATCCCCATCTTTTCCTTTATCCTGTTAACGATCAGTAGTTTATGTTTTGCACAGGTTCCGAAAGGAATGGGCAAGAGTGACCCTGAGGCAAAGAAAATACTTGATGAAGTAAGCACGAAGTTCAAAAGTTATAAAACAGTTAAAGCCAATTTTGCCTTAAAAGTTGAAAACAGTTCAGGCAAAACCCAGGGAAGCAAGTCAGGGGTGGTGTATATGAAAGGAATGAAATATAAAGTGGATATCACAGGTCAGGAAATATTCTGTGATTCCAAAAATGTATGGACGCTTGACAAGAGTGCCAATGAGGTGCAGGTTTCGAAACTTGATGAAAGCGCCGGCAACATTACCCCACAGAAATTATTCTCTAATTTTTATGATAATGATTTTTTATATGTAAGCAACGACGATATAAAAAAAGGAAATAAAGTTTATCAGGTGGTTGAACTTACACCTGTTGATAAATCAAAACCTTTCTTTAAAGTGCAGGTAGAGATTGATAAACTAACAAAGACTATCATGGCGACCCGTGTGTTTGAAAAAAATGGTAACCGCTATACTTACACGATAAATTCAATGACAACCAATACCCCGATCGGTGATGAGACTTTTGTGTTTGATGCAAAAAAATATCCCGGTATAGAAGTAATTGATCTCCGCTAAACGTTACACGTTTAACGATTTTGACCCCAGCGATAAGTGCTATGGTCAAATCCGCACAGGTCCAGCACGCGATCCACAACAGTTTGAGCCAGGGCTTCAATTGTTGTGGGTTTGCTGTAAAAAGAGGGGGTTGCCGGGCAGACGATTCCACCGGCGAGTGTTACTGCTTCCATATTCCGGATATGAATCAGGCTGTAAGGGGTTTCACGTACCACACAGATCAGTTTCCGGCGTTCTTTTAAAATTACATCCGCTGCCCTTGTGATCAGGTCGTTGGAGATTCCGTTTGCAATCCTGGCCAATGTGCCCATGGAGCAGGGAATAATGATCATGGTATCAAATTGTCCGGAGCCAGAGGCAAAAGGCGCGTTAAAATCGGTTTTGTCGAAATTTTTCCATGGGTATTGGGCAATATCAAACCCTTCTACCTCAGTCCGGGCTATTTCCCGGGCATTATCAGAAAATACCAGGTTGATTTCATTCCATTGATCCTGAATCAGTCGGAATTTATCAAGTAGTAACTTTGTATATATTGCTCCGCTGGCCCCGGTGGCTGCAATTACAATTTTGCGCATGAAATTCGTTATAAAAAGGTGTTGCTGGCAATTGTAAATAAACAAAATACTATGCAAAAGATCAGATTCATATTATCCATAGCTATAACGGCAATAATGTTGACTTCTTTCCACAGTCCTGTTAAAGACAAAACCAAACTGCAGTGGTTAAGTTTACAACAGGCGGAAAATATGAATAAAAATAACCGTAAGCCGGTTTTGATTGACCTGTACACAGAATGGTGCGGTTGGTGTAAGGTAATGGACAAAAAGACTTATTCAAATGAAGCGGTGGCAAAATATATCAACGATAATTTCTATGCTGTGAAAATTGATGCGGAAACCAAAGAAACATTGATGTGGAATGGAAAAAGTTTTATTTATAACAGTGAAGCACGCATAAACAATTATGCATTGTACCTCACCAAAGGTCAATTGTCATTTCCAACCACCGTGATTATTCCTGCAGATGGTACAGCACCGCAGGTAATACCGGGCTATCTTGAAATAAAGGATATGGAACTGATTCTGAAATATTTTGGCGAAGGCAACTATGGAAAGACCGCATTTGCTGATTATCAGAAAAAATTTGTGCCTGCATGGAAGTAGTTGTGCAATAAAACGTTATTGGCCCCCGTTATAGATTCGGTTTTTCATAGGATA
>JAATGW010000194.1 GCA_015654495.1 Chitinophagales bacterium | reverse complement strand
GAAACAGAAAACGGAAACAGAAAATCGTAGGGACGTCATGCATGACGTCCCCACAATGCATGACGTCCCAATTATACCAGACGTCTCAGAATACAAACCACAGGTATCAGTGAGTACAAAGAAAAAAGATAAACAGGTAGTAATTACAATAAAGGACAACGGCAATGGCATTCCTCAGAAAATTATCGATAAAATCTTTCAACCGTTTTTTACGACCAAACCTACAGGCCTTGGAACTGGTCTGGGATTATCGCTATCTTATGATATTATAAAAGCGCATGGTGGAGATATTAAGGTAAGCAGCGCCGAAAGTCAAGGTTCGGAATTTATAGTTACAATAAACGCAAACACATGAACACAAAATTCATTTCATCTCCAGAGCTAAACCCCATCCACGACGGCTCACTGATCCTCCCGGACTGAAAAAAATTACCTGTATTGGCTTGTTACTCGCACCTCGTACTTCGTACCTCGGCCTTTTAATTCAGGTCAATCAAAAATCCCTATCTTAAGCAAATGAAGTTTTGTCGCGCGGCAAGTAACTATTTTATTTTGATGATGGTCTTCTTTGTTTGCGGTTATGCCCAGGAAGGGAAAACATTTCAATTTAAAAGCACCAGAGGTCCTGCCGATCAACCCTTTACCAGTTTCATCAATGACATGGCGCAGGATCAGCGCGGCTACCTCTGGATCGCCAACTTTAATACATTATACCGCTATGATGGTAATAGCTATAAAACGTTTGCGAATACGAACCATAAGCTACAGGCTGGTTTGAGCGACCATATTGAATGCATGGCAATCGACAGCACAGGTATAATCTGGCTTGGTTATGTTGCAGGCGGTCTTGAAAGTTTTGATCCGGGAACGGGACAGTTTACTCAGTACCAGCATTCAAAAGATCCCGCATCACTGGCTATCGATACAGTTGCCGCTTTGCTGGTGGATGACCTGAATCGGCTATGGGTAGGAACCCACAAAGGGCTCGATCTCTTCGACCGGAAGACAAAGAATTTTACCCACTACCGGTATAGCCCAACGGATAGTAGTTCCCTGAGCGACGATCAGGTTCGTGTGCTCTACATGGATAAGAAAAAAGATATCTGGATCGGAACCAGGAGTCCGTTTCCTAATGATATGAGCTATCCGAATACCGGCGGATTAAACCGGCTGGTCAAAGAATCAGGAAAGTTTATCCGGTATATGCATGATCCGAAAAATCCGAATTCCCTGGCATCAAAAGAAGTGAGGGCGATTTTTGAAGATAGCCGGGGCAATTTTTGGGTTGGTACGGGTGGTGTAGGATTAAACCTGGTAGACAGGAAAACAGGCCGTGTGCAAAGGTTTCCTTACAATCCGGGGAAGCCCGGCATATATGGTATTCCTACCATGAACAACATTGGAAATATTTTGAACCAGATCACTTTTATTTGTGAAGACGGAAGCGGGGTTTTGTGGATTGGAACTTTAGGTTCCAGTGTAATGAAATACGATCCCGTGACAAATCTGCAGGAACTGATTCCCGGAATCGAAATAGAAGAATCCAGTCAGTTACTGGTTAATTTCTGGCGGGGTATTACGACAAATGACGGAAATGTTTGGATAAGTACTGTCACCTCACCTTATTTAACTAAAGTGGACCCTTTTGAACAGACCATCCCCTTTAATGATTTGCGATCGGATGGAAATAGTTTTTATGAGGACCGGAATTCAAATATCTGGATCGCACATAGTAATGGCCTGGCGAAGAAAGATATCCGGAGTGGTACTATCAAACAGTTTTTTGGTGACTCCATCCG
Source organism: Chitinophagales bacterium (assembly GCA_015654495.1). Lineage (GTDB taxonomy): Bacteria > Bacteroidota > Bacteroidia > Chitinophagales > Chitinophagaceae > Pollutibacter. The sequence goes on along the minus strand of JAATGW010000194.1, from coordinate 9,177 downwards.
AAAACCGACTAGCAGTAATATTTCCCCGTTTAATGAAAATTCTGTAGTAATAATCCGCGGCGACAATCAGGATAACCTGTGGTTGGGAATGGCAACATCCGGATTGAAAAAGTTTGATCCCCGGGTAGAAAAAGTTATTAGCTCCTACAATCACGATTCTGCTGATATAAACAGCATTGCTAGTAATGCAGTAAGCGCTCTTGCTTTTGAAAATGAAAACGTTCTCTGGATCGGAACGGATAGCGGTCTGGACAGGTTTGATATTTCAAAACAACAATTAAGGCATTTCAGGAATAAAAAAGAAGACCCAACTTCTCTGGTCAGCAATAACGTTTACTTTATTTCCCGCGACGCTTACGGTAATATCTGGGCTGGGACGGATGAAGGATTATGCAGGTATAATGCTGAAAAAGAAATTTTTGACCGGTACCTTACGGGCCGAAAGATTACAGGCATTTTTTCCGACAGTGAAAAACAAATCTGGGTAGGTACTGATCCCGCACTGTATAAATATGATTCTGCTAAAAACGAATTTTTACCATATGAATCTTTCCGGTCGGGATTACCGCTGAATAGTATTCTGAATATTATCGAAGATGATAACCGGAATCTCTGGATCAGCGCAGCAGCCGGAATTTTCAGACTAAACAAAACCAGGGATTCGTTGGTTTTCTTTGGCTCCGAAAAAGGAATTCGTCCAAACACATTTCTTTTTGCAGATAACCTGAAAACAAGGTCGGGTGAAATTCTTTTCGGTTATCAGAACGGGTATTATCAGATCGATCCAAAAAAGCTAACAGCTTCCAATGCAAAACCATTTCTGTATATCACAGATTTTCAACTCGGCGGGAAATCAATTCTTGCATCCGGACAAGGAATATTCAGCAATTCATCTGCAGATTCCGGTTCGCTCAATTTAGATTACGATCAGAACATATTTTCGGTTGATTTTGATGCGATACAATTCAGAAACGAAAACGCAATTACCTTCCTTTTCAAACTTGATGGATACGACATTGAATGGAGAAAGTCCGGTGATAAAAAGGCATATTATTTCAATGTACCACCCGGAGAATATCTGTTCCTGGTGCGTGCTATGTTTTCTGATGGTGTATTCAGTGAAAAGAAACTATCGATAATAATTGGCAAACCCTGGTGGCAAAGCTGGTGGGCGTATACCCTGTTTGCTATCGCCATCGGGTTGGTGATATGGGCAATTGCAGGTTACAGGTCCCGCGCGCTACGAAAAGAAAAAAGAATTCTTGAAGAAAAAGTAAGGGAGAGAACTATTCAGGTGGTACAGCAGAAAGAAGAAATTACACTGCAGAAAAATGAAATTGAAAAAACTTTACAGGAGCTGAAATCAGCACAGGATCAGCTTATACAAAAAGAGAAAATGGCATCACTGGGCGAACTCACTGCCGGAATTGCACATGAAATTCAGAACCCGCTGAATTTTGTAAACAATTTTGCTGAAGTGAATGATGAACTTGTAGATGAGTTATCAACCGAGATTACTAACGGTGACATGGAGGCGCAACAGGCTTTGATCAGCGAGCTGAAAATTAACAATGAAAAAATCGCACATCACGGCAAACGTGCAGACAGCATTGTGAAATCGATGCTTCAACATTCCAGAACAAATGCAGGTGAAAAGGAAGCAGGCGACATCAATGCCCTTGCTGATGAATACCTCCGCCTTTCCTATCATGGCCTGCGATCAAAGGATATTACTTTTAATGCCACACTCCTTACCGATTTTGATCCTGCCGCAGGAAAAGTAAATTTCATCCCCCAGGAAATGGGAAGGGTACTGTTGAATCTTTTCAACAATGCTTTTTATGCTGTTGCAGAAAGAAAAAAAACAGATGGCGCAGGCTTTCAGCCTACAGTAAAAGTGAGTACTAAAAGAACAGCGAATACACTGAAAATTGTAGTTGCTGATAATGGAACCGGTATGAGTGAACAGGTGAGCACAAAAATATTTCAGCCATTTTTTACCACAAAGCCAACTGGTCAGGGTACCGGACTGGGAATGAGCCTGAGTTATGATATCATTACAAAAGGTCATGGGGGTGAACTCACGGTAAAATCAACTCCCGGCGAAGGGACAGAGTTTATTATAAGCATTCCCATCTACCCTTAACGTTTCACCTTAAACGTTCAACGTTGAACGTTTAAGGTGAAACGTTATTCATTAATTTCTTATATTCATTATATATAATTATTTGTTGCCCGTGAAAAGTTAAACTCTAACCTTAACTATGGGCCGGCATAACACTTCAGGCAGATTTTATGTATTGCCTTTTTTATTCCCCTTGTTAATAATTTCATGTAACCGGAATAAAGAAATTGCTTTTCCAGCTGAAGAAGCTGAATTCAATATCCCACAAGCAAAAAAACTCCGGATGGCAAATCCTGTTCCGGTTTCATGGGATAAGCCTGATTCTAATTCAATACAAAAGCCAGTCACCCGCAAATTCGATTTTGGCGCAGTTATACCTAAGAAAATAAACACGGGCAGTTTTCAGCCATTCGAAAAACCATTGGAAGAAAAGAAATTCTCCTGGGAAGGATTGCCTGACTCTGCATTTAACCTCAATGATCTGAAAGCAGAAAAGCTGGTATACAAGATGTCGATGGTTCCTGAACCCACCGTAATGCCAGCCCAGCCTCCCCGAATAAATAGCTCACTCAGGAACAGCTTTCCCCAGATTAGTCAGAGTGAAGGACTGCCTTCCAATGAAATTTATGATATAGTGCAGGACAGCGACGGGCAGTTCTGGTTTCTATGTGGCGGTCAGTTGTTTCGATATAATGGAGATTTCTTTGAAAATTTCAAACTACCTGATAATCCCTCGCTCATTCGCATGATGATTGGCAGCGATGGACTGTTATGGTTAGGGTGTGACCGGGGCGGTGGCGTGATTGTTTTTGACCCGCAGGCACTTGTTCAATGGCATATCCCTATCCTAAGCAATATTTTTACAATTACCAGGGACCACAATGGATTGTATTGGGTCGGCGGACGGGATATCGGGCTTCAGGTTATTGACTGGAAAAATAAAACCACGCGAAAGGTCAACTTCAACTCCGGCGAACAGGCATGGCTGGGAACAGTTAGTGATATTATGCGGGACAGCAAGGACAGGATGTGGATTTCCTCTAACGGGCGGGCCTACGTGCTGAATAAAGAACAGAATAATTTTAAGATCATAGGCACTGCTAGCCTGCTTTCGTGTCCTTGGTTTTGGCGCGCTTCCGAGGACAGTGCCGGGCGGATCTATCTTTCCTATAGAAATTGCGAGGGATTTACAATTGTACAGCCCGATCAGGAAACTTTCACTTATGTTGGTCCGGAACAGGGATTTAAAGGCTATTTCACAAGTGTTCACCAGGGGTATAATAACTTCCTGTTTGCACCAACGGACAGCTTCTTATTTGTTATTTCCCCGGATTTGAAATCAGCAAGAAAAATCAGCACGAATACTGATCTCTCTTCACCAATCTGGTACGCACATACGATGATTGATAAAACAGGTTTGTTATGGCTGGGTTCTATCAGTAACGGAATTCATTTGGTGGATACAAGGGGGATCATGGCACAATACCTTAATGTTTCCAGTGGACTAAGTGAGAACAATGTATTTGGACTGGCTCAGGACAATGATCAGAATTTGTGGCTTGGGCTTAATCAAACGACGTTCCGGAGTTCAGGTAAACTGAATATGATCAATGCCGCACAAAATGAAATATATGATTTTACAGGTGCACTGGATTCCATATTTTACAGAACCTCCGGAATTACAATAGACAAACAGGGAAAAATCTGGGTTGCCTTATTTGGCAGGGGATTAATTGCAATTGACTACAAGCAATCAAGTCTATGGCATTATGGCGCCAACCAGGGAATTGATCCAATCATAACCAGCATCGGTACGGATCAGAAAGGGCGGATCTGGGTAGGTCATATAAACAAGATCAGTATGATCGATCCTCAGTCCGGCCAAATTCACCTTTTAAAAAACATCCTCCGGGATTCTGCCGATCGTGTGCAGGACATGCTGGAAGATGCTGATCACCAGATCTGGATTTCAACGCTCACAAGCGGGCTCTATAAACTATCTCCGGACCTTTCTACTATAAGCTCATTTGGAACCAGCGAAGGTCTTGCCGGGTCGGAGGTGGGCAGCATAATCCAGGATAAACAAAAACGAATCTGGGCGGCCACGAATAAAGGCATCAACGTGATCGACGAACAAAATCAGATTTATTACTTCCTGGGGAAAAATGAAGGCATGGCTGATAATGCCATTTACACAGTTTTTAAGGATTCTGGTCGCATTTATGCCGGAACCGCACAGGGACTAACCGTTATTGAAAACGCAGATCTTATCAGCCCGGCCAAAGGTGAACTTAAACTAAAGTTTAAAACAATTGACAAAGACCAGGGACTGGGTTTACTCGATTTCAATTCAGATATTGCTTTAAAACTTCATGACGGCCGTCTTGCATTCGGAATAGATTTTCAGGCTCTTACATTAATCAATCCTGTGATTACTGATAGTTCAAAGCCGGAAACCCTGATCACCGCAATACAATTGAATGACCGCCGCCACTCATTTTATTCATTAAAATCAGCTGCGGCTGTTATGGATGATGCAGATACATTATACTCTTCGGATCTGGTTGAGTTTTATACTAAGCCCAATCTGCCGAAAGACAGTGGATTTCTGATCACAAGCGGCATACGAACCAGCGGGTCTGCCGGTGGTAACTACATGCCTGCAGAGCTGCAACTTCCATATGAGTTTAACAGCATCCGGTTTTCATTCACGTCAACAAACTATAAAGACCCTGCAGGTACCCGGTATCGTTATATCCTGCAGGGCATTGATAAAAACTGGTCAGCCATCACCACATCTCCCATTACTGAAACGTACCGGGACCTGGGTCCGGGCTCATATACTTTTAAAGTCGCGGCCGCAAATGCCGATGGCCTATGGAGTTTGCCGGCAATATTCAACTTTGCTGTTAAAGCACCCTGGTGGCGGACCTGGTGGGCATATTTCATTTATAGTGCAATGGCTTTCGCGCTGATAAGCGCTATTATAAGATACAGATCCCGGCACCTGGTATGGATGAATAATCAACTCGAAGAAAAAATTAAACTGCGCACTAAAGAACTCAGTAATTCAATTGAGGAGCTAAAGAGAACCCAGGGCCAGCTGATTCAATCTGAAAAAATGGCTTCACTTGGTGAACTTACTGCTGGCATCGCCCATGAAATTCAGAATCCGCTGAATTTTGTTAATAATTTCTCGGAAGTCAATGATGAACTTGCCGACGAACTATCCGAAGAAATTGATGCTGGAAATACCAATGCTCAGAAAGATTTGTTGAAAGAAATCAAAAGCAATAATCAAAAAATTTCACATCATGGGAAACGTGCCGATAGCATAGTAAAGTCGATGCTGCAGCATTCCAGATCCAATGCCGGAGTGAAAGAAGAAGTGAATATCAATGCCCTTGCTGACGAATATATGCGACTGGCATACCATGGAATGCGCGCAAGGGACAAGCTATTTAACGCAACCCTGGAATCTGATTTTGATCCGGCCGCAGCAAAAGCTCCGCTGATTCAACAGGAGATCGGCAGAGTGTTGCTCAATCTTTTTAACAATGCGTTTTATGCTGTGAATGAAAAACAGAAACAGAAAAAGCTAGAGCTAGAGAAAGAGAAAGAGGGAGAGAAACAGAAACAGAAAACAGAAACAGAAATTCGTAGGGACGTCATGCCTGACGTCCCCGGAATGCATGCCGTTTCAGATTACCAACCGCAGGTATCAGTAAGTACAAAGAAAAAGGGCAATAAGATAGAAATAACGGTAAGGGATAACGGCAACGGCATTCCTGAGAAAGTTATCGATAAAATCTTTCAACCTTTTTTTACAACCAAACCTACAGGTCAGGGAACAGGTCTTGGGCTATCATTATCTTATGATATCATTAAAGCACATGGAGGTGATTTTAAAGTAAACAGCACCGAAGGTCAGGGTTCTGAATTCTTAATAATATTAAATGCGAATTCATGAAGGAGATATTTACTTCGTACTTCGTAACTCACAGTTCGTCCTTCCTATCTACGTTTAACGTGAAACATTTTGAAGCATACCCACTTACGTTTAACTTTTAACGTTGAACCTGTCTCCAGCGGCTCAATCGATAAAATAAAGGAAAAAAAGAACGGAATTTGTACAAATACATTACATTGTATTTTATTCATTCTGACAACAGATTCAGTACCCGCTTAGCTTGGAATACAGATTTCCAGAATACTCGTACAAGCCGGAATAGTTCAGGTTTTATTAATTCCGCGAAAACTACAATACAACTGAGGCCAGTTTTTTAGTCCGACCCAATTGACTGCATTTCGCAGCACCTCAAACCTTTTTTTTATTTATTGGAAAAATTCTGATTTTTTCAGAAGTGGTATTCTTATTCATTTATTATAAGATAGCGCTAGCCTATACACGAAAAATAAAAATCACCTGGTAAGCTGTGATGTAGTAACCCTAAGGCTATGAGAAAAGCACTTTTATTAATTCTAACTGCATTGCCTGTTTTTGCAGCTGCTCAATATGTTTCAGCACCGCCAATAATTGCATATGATAATTGTGAAATAGACCCGGTTTGGGAATGGGGCGGTGACCGAAAGAAAAAATGGACATACTGGACGGGCTATAACCATATTCTTCCAGGCAGCCCAACAAAGGCGAGTATGAATCGCACGGGAAATTATGTAAGAAAGGGCAACTACTCTTACAAAGCCAGAATTACAAAAGATACTACCTATACCCCTTTAAGTAATACCAACCGTTCCGAAATGGTTTTCTCCAACCCACAGCAACCTCCTATCGGTTGGCGTTGGGCAGCGGTGAGTGTTTTTCTTCCTGAAGATTTTTGCCAGGAAAATGCTCCAATCAGTATCGCATTTAGTACAAAAGCATCACCTGATGATTATGAAACTCCGTTCAGGCTCGATACCAGAAACGGCCGCTACTATGCAATCAGAGCAAATATCAGTTCTACCGGAACAGTCAATGGAGGAATAGCAACTGACCTCGGGCCTATTGACCGGGGAAAGTGGGTAGACTGGGTTTATAACCGAAATTTTATACAAGATAGTTCCGGCTATCAGCGATTATATAAAAACGGAGTTCTGGTTTGGTCTTTTAATGGACCTAACTGGGTGACGGGAACCGGAAGGAATGCGGAAGCCTATATGCCAATGGGTTTATATAAATGGCCATGGTTTAGTGCTAATGGCGAAGGATGGGGGCCCACCACCTGTAATGACCCGATTGAAGTTTATTACGACGAATACAGATTTGGAGATGCACAAGCAACCCTGCAGAATTTCCTGATTTCCAGTCAGCCCCCATTATCGGCACCTTTTGTTTTTACACCGATACCGGATCAGGGAATTGCATTGAGTGCAACTTCAAAAACAATCTCTCTGGCAAACTGTTTCAGAGATGAGAAGGGTGTTGCCAACTTAACCTACAGCCTGACAGGAAACAGTAATCCTGCCTTTGCCGGTGCTTCGATTACGGGAAACCAATTGATACTGACTCATACTGCAGCCCTAACCGGAAGCACCACCATTAAAATCAAAGCTACAGATGCAGACGGAAAGTCTGCTGAGGACGAATTTATCTTGAGCTCTGTCGTAGCTCCTGTGCTGAATACGCCAATTCCGGATCAATCGGTTTTATTTAATACGGTCACAAAATCAATAAATTTATCCAATGTATTTACGGATGATGAAGGTGCAGGCAATATCACTTTTTCCGCCAGAGTTCAAACTAATCCTGCATTAATCAGTAGTACATCCATTACCGGTACCGACCTGTCACTAACATTTACCACCGGGCAGTCGGGAACTGCAACGATAAAAGTAAAAGGAACAGACAGTGATGGTTTATTTGTGGAAGATGAATTTAATATAACAGTCGAGGAACCCTTGCCGACTCCTCCTTCTATTGCAAATCCGATTCCGGATCAGACCGTTTCTTTTAATACACTGTCAAAACAAATCAGTCTTGCTAATTTCTTCATTGACGATGAAGGCATCGGAAATCTTTCCTTCTCTGTAATTGCCAATTCAAATTCAGGCCTTATTACCAATAGCTCCATCGTTGGTACATTGCTGACACTGAATATTGCTCCTGGTCAGCCAGGTACTTCCACTATCAAAGTAAAAGTTACTGACAGTGATGGTTTGTTTACTGAAGATGAGTTTGACATTGTTGTTGAAGAAGAAGTACTTGTTCCTCCTACTGTTCCAAATCCTATTCCCGACCGGACTATTATTATCGATATAGCGCCGGAACCAATTAGCCTGGTAAATGTATTTACTGATGATAAAGGCCCCGGCAATATAAGCTACTCAATAAGTGGAAATTCAAATACAGGCCTCATAACCAATGCAGCGATCAGTGGAACAACTCTTACGCTTACCATTGCCCATGGCCTGTCGGGAACCGCTATCATCAAAGTAAAAGCAACGGACAGTGACGGATTATTTGCAGAAGACGAGTTTGTTATTAATGTTGAAGAACCCGCAGCAACTGCGCCAACAATTGCAAATGGCATTTCTGATCAGAATGCTGCTTTCAATACTCCTTCAAAACAAATTAATCTTAGTAATGTTTTCAGTGATGACGAAGGAACAGGAAATCTTTCTTATTCTGTTAGCGGCAATTCAAACTCCGGACTGATAACCGGTGCTGTAATCAATGGAACAACGCTTACGTTGACAATTGCAGCTGGTCAGTCGGGAATTTCAACCATAAAAATAAAAGCTACCGATAGTGATGGTTTGTTCGTGGAAGATGAGTTTGACATTACTGTTGACGCGCCGATCCCCGTTGCACCAACGATTGCAAATGGCATTTCTGACCAGCATATTTCATTCAATATCCTATCAAAACAAATCAATATCTCTAATGTATTCAGCGATGATGAAGGCACAGGAAATCTTTCTTATGCTGTCAGTGGAAATTCAAATACAGGCCTCATAACCAATGCAGCGATCAGTGGAACAACTCTTACGCTTACCATTGCCCATGGCCTGTCGGGAACCGCTATCATCAAAGTAAAAGCAACGGACAG
>JAATGW010000433.1 GCA_015654495.1 Chitinophagales bacterium | reverse complement strand
GTATCAAAAATAGCTTTGGAGAACCCGGTGATTTATAAGTAATTCCGACAATTCCGAATATTCCGGAAATTCCGGGAGTTTCGAAATGAGAACAACCATTACTATCTTGGCGTGGGGTTTTGGAAATACCGGGGCTTATGCTAAAGAATAAATTTTGATGCAGTTCCTCAAGAATACTATGCAAGTTCAACTAGCATTCCCGTAAGCTTTCAACCATGTATCGAGACTACCTGGACGATATCATTTCATCTTACAGAACTGCAGCGGCAGAAGCCAGCATTCCTCAACGCCTGATTCAGCCGACACCGGGCAGGATTAAAGACGAGTGTCTCTCAGTATGTAAAACAAGATTTCAGAAAACCGATCTGCGGACATTGGCTGCCTTTTTTGGAAATGAAACCAATCAGGAATCTATGCTACGGGCCATACGTCGTTGCGAAAGAGACCGGTTTAAACCACTGGCCAATTTTTTAAAGGGTATAACGAACACTACAGATGATCTGAATATTGAACTCTTAGCGTGGTTAATAGATTTCTCCAATCGACCTTTCAAACCGGAAGCCTATGAAAATGAATCATTCGGAAAACAATACAAAACCTGGGATAATAAGGTACCTGAAGACAAAGAAATAGAGCGAAAGATGGAAGAGCCTCGAATTGTTGATAACGAGGATACAAACGTCGATAAAACGTATGGAATTGGATTAACAATCGAAGTACCAAAAGTCGGAGGGGAAATTCCAGTTGTGAATCGATCTGCGCACTCTAATCAGCGGCAAAAAATGGTAATTGCAATTATTTCGGTACTGCTACTCCTGATATTAGCTGGTTTATACTTTGCCCGGAACAGGGAAACTACTTTTGGCATTGTCAATAACGGGCAACAAAAATGCATGATGTGGGTCGGAGATCATTACGTGCCGACTTCTTGTGAACCGAGGCGCGAAGACACACTTGTAGTTGCCTTTGACATAAAAAGGGTCAACAATTTCAAAAGAATTACCCAAACGGATACAATAACGATTTTGTCAATAGGCAGGGTTTGGTATATAAGGAGAAATGGCCAAATAGAATATTATACTGCCGGGGGCAGGCACCCAATTGAACCAGACCGAATGTTGAAGCCACTAACGAAATATATGATAGAAAAACACCTTAACGCACTTGAGTGAAAGGCTGATTTTCGAAACGAGGCATTTGTTCAGCCAGTATTCAGCATTTTTAATTCAGAGCCTGAATTTTATCGGCAGATCACCAAATACGACCCTAGAAAATGCAAAATCTAAAAAGCAGAACATTCTCCTAAATCTCCCAACGGGCTAGAATTTTCGTTCCGGCCCAGTTATTGTCGATTCATATTTCATTCTAATGGTGTGATTGTATTTTCTTAGGTTTACGTTAAACGTCTTAGTGTAACGTTTAACATCATTGACCTTTATATTTATACCCGTTCTTTGTCAGATATAATTTTATCTTTTCACGCTGATCACCCTGGATGATGATTTCCCGGTCCTTGACCGAACCACCTGTACCACAAAAAGTTTTCAGTTTTTTTCCAAGTTCTTCCAGGTCTTCATCCTTTCCGATAAAGTCTGCAATCACGGTTACGGCTTTCCCGCCCCTGTGTTTGGTTTCAAGCCTGATATATAATTTCTGCTTTGAAGGCTCAGGTGTAGTATTATTTTCTTTGGGCTCATTGAATTTAAATCCCGGATCGGTACTGTATACAAAACCGTTTTCATCCGGCAGTTTCCTTTTGCTCATTTAAATCAGTTTTGAAACTTAAAATTAATCACACAACTGCTTTGAGGCTCAGATCAAGGCTTCGTGCCTGGTGAATCAACGCTCCTACACTTACATAATCGACACCGGTTTTCGCGTAGTCCTCAATGTTATCAAGATTGATACCGCCGCTTGCTTCGGTTTCGAAGTCCCCATTGATGAGTACCAGTGCATCAGAGATCTGTTCCGTGGTAAAATTGTCGAGCATTATTCTGAACACCTTTCCCCTGCCCGAAGCTATCACTCTTTTTACTTCTTCGATATTGCGGGTTTCAATTTCTATTTTAAGGCCGGGCTTTTGATTTTGTACATAGTTCCAGCTTTTTTCAATTGCAGGCTCAATACCTCCGGCATAATCGATATGATTGTCTTTTAACATGATCATATCAAACAATCCAAATCTGTGATTGATCCCGCCTCCGATCCTCACAGCTTCTTTTTCCAGCAGACGAAAATTTGGGGTGGTTTTCCTTGTATCCAATAAGCGTGTGTGATATCCTGTTAGTATCCCCGTATATGTTTTTGTGAGTGTTGCAATTCCGCTCATTCTTTGCATGCAGTTTAAAACAAGTCTTTCTGCATTCAGGATAGTTCTCACATAAGTCTCTACTTCAAATGCTGTTTCCCCTTGTTCCATTCTGTCTCCATCCGACTTATATGGAATGAATCTGACGGCGGGATCCAGAAGCTGAAATATTCTTTGGGCAACCTGCATTCCTGCCAGAACCCCGGCTTCCTTGATTTTGAGACGCGCTTTCCCATATGCATCTGCGGGGATACAACTCAGCGCTGAATGATCGCCGTCACCTGTATCTTCATCCAGCGCTTCTTTTACCAGGTGTTCAAACCGGTCTCCAAATGTTATCATGAAATGAAGATAAAAAAACCCCGCCTTTTGGGCAGGGTTCGGGTGGTTATCAATCAAAAACAAAGTAAGTTGATATAGCCGAAATCCTTAGTTATTTAGTTGCCGGCATTTTCAAACCGGAGTTCCTGTAGAAATTTTTTATCGCCACGTACCCGCATGAAAATCGTCGTACGGAATTCACCACTGCTTGTAGCAAGGCTTCCAACACAATATTCTGAATCATTGCTGTTACCTCGATGCACTACCTTAAAGTTCTTCACTCCTGAATTAGAAAAAAAGTCGCGCAGGATCATTTCCGCCTGGCTCCTGCTGTAAGAATAACTTTTGTCTTTTAATGTAATGTCAACCATATTATCAAAATACTTCGACATGCGCTGGGCATCGCCAACTTTTATAGCAGAGACGACTTCGTCAATTGTATAATTGTAAGTAAAAGAGGCCAGAGTAAAGATTAAAGCCAGAGGCAATATAAAACGGGTAATTTTCAAGTTCAGATTAATTGCTTCGGTTAATCCCAAAAATGTGCCAGATTTCTATGAAATCATTGTTTTCAGGTGAACTCAGGT
>JAATGW010000322.1 GCA_015654495.1 Chitinophagales bacterium | reverse complement strand
CCGAAACCCATCAACCCCAGACCGATGACGGCAATTCTGATTTTATCAGATGGAGCTACGGTTTTAGCCTGAAAATCAGATTTGCCCTCCTGCTGAGAAGTTTCCGCCCTGCCAATCCCGGCAATTGCAGCTGCCGCAACCGACCCGCCAAGGTTCAGGATAAATCCACGCCGGGAATGTTGTATAGACATGTTTTGAAATTTGTCTATACAAGTTAAGGCTATTTTAGGAAACATTCAATGTTGAACGTTTAACGTTGAACGTTCAACTTAAAAGTTAAAGCCAATGGAGAAAAAAGGATTCTGGCCATAAGGAGATCTGCTGTCCTGGATCAGATCATACTGTACCATTAATATGATTGCACCTGAACCCGCCGGCAATGCCGCACCGGCTCCAACAAGCAGGGAGGGCACAAACTTTCCATCGATGCCTACTGTTTGCTCAGGATTATAAAATTTCTGTTTGCCCCAGGTATAATTATATTCAGGCTGAACCTGAATAAAAGCAAATCTTACGGGATATACCCTACCGAAAATATTCAGTCCGGCGGTACCATATTCATAACGGTAATCTTTATTTCCGGCAAAATCGTAATACAGAAAATTGGAATAAATAAAATTGATACCGGTACCTGCGGCAAGCCATTCATTAAAGCGGTAACCTACCTGGGGAGATACATTTATGAAAGTGGAATTACCGAAGCTGACACCAAAATTTCCACCGAAAAATAATCTGGATTTGTCGAATCCTTTTGTACCCTGGGCCTCTTCATCCTGGCTGAAAGATGCAGATGCTGTAAGGGTAAAAACAGTCAGAAAAATAAAATACTTCAGTCTCATAAACTCTGTTATTGGTTGCAGTATCAGGAAACGGGTTTGATCAATTAAATGCCGTTTATCTCGCAAATGTAGGACAAAGACTTTGTCTCATATCTCCATTATACTCGCTGTAATACCCATTGTACATCAGGGCAAATTCTGTTGCGCCCCTCAGATTTGTCGCATTCTTCAATGAAGAAGTATTCGCATCAAAACTAAACATGAACCTCACGTTTTTCCATTGATAGCCAATCATAGGAATAAATGCATCTCCGCCCCGGTAATAAACACCTCCGATCAGTTGCTGTTCTCCATCTCCTGTAAGGTTATAATTGGCGTGAAGTCCCAGCATAAGTTCCGTCGCTTTAGCCTGGGTGGAAAAATAGGCGGCCGGGCTTATAATCCACTGTTCGTTGAGTTTTATCATCGCATCAGCAAACCCGATATAGCGGGCGGGAATCCGGTTATCGTACCCCGGCCTTTCATTGAAGAAAGATTCTCTCGGCCGGTTAACATGGTGTGCAGAAAAACCACCATGCACATAAATATCATCCGTTGGAAACCAGGCATAGTTTAAACCGACCTGCACATCCAGATAGCTGATACTGTTATTGGCAAAAACTTCCCCGCTCGGTGCACTTACATCAAAAAATTTTCCGTTCCACTGATTGTCAAAAGTGAATTTGGTAAGGTCTATTCTTTTATTTGCCCAACCGATATTGAATCCTGCGGATAATAAACCCGTGTTTTCAATCATCTGGTGATAGGCAGCCGATCCATAAATTTTTGTAGATATCAGATTTCCGGAACCTGCAACATCACGGAGTATCACACCTCCAAGACCAACCCAACCTGTTTCAAAGCGATCTCTGAAAACCTGCGCATCGCCAAAAATCCTGAATGTTTTAAATGGAACAGGAATACTTGTCCATTGGGTGCGATACTGTGCACCGATCCGGTAATCAGATTCCGGAAGAAACCCTGTATTCGCAGGATTCGTAGTGAGGGGTGAATTGAAGAACTGCGAGAAATGCAAATCCTGTGACCGAACGCCGTTCACAAACATTAACTGCAGCAATACCAGCAACGTCAACACGGAGAAGCCTTTTCCGGCAGCTCCTGCATTTCGGCTGGTTATATTCGGGCATTTGCAAAACTGCATTACTGTTGTCATTTCATTTTAATTTGAAGCTCTCATTCAACAGTTGGTTCTTACAAGTAGTGATACGGGTGCCGGAGTTATTTGTCAGTGTCGTTACCGGATTAACGTAATATCGCCCTTCTTCGTTGTTCGCGTTCCGTCGCTGAATTCAACTTCAAGCATAAATGCGTAAGCATCCATTGGTTGCAAAGTTCCCTTGAATCTTCCATCCCAGCCTGTTGCCTGGTCGGCTGATTGAAATACAAGCTGACCCCAGCGGTTATAGATTCTGAAAGTCATTTTCGCAATACCAAATCCCCGCACGTACACCCGGTCGTTTACGCCATCACCGTTAGGAGTAAACGCATTTGGTACATCCAGCAACGGAATTACTTTAGCTGTAATCTGTTCGCAAACAGTATCGGCACAACCAAGCGCATTAAAGGCGATCAGACAGGTATTAAAGGTACCTGAAACATTAAACTGATGTACCGGGTTAATCTGGTTTGATGTGTCTCCATCACCAAAATTCCAGGAATACCTCACAGCGCCTGTAGATCTGTTATTAAATGTGGTTGGCGTATTTTCCAGACCGGGATTCGGAACATAAGTGAAAGCTGCTACAGGACCAGGGCTTACGACAATGGTGCTGGTACTGCTATCGATAAGATTACATGTGGCAGCATCTTTCGCTACAAGTTTTACTGTATATGTTCCGGGGTTGGAGTATAATACCGGCGGTGGTGTTGCGCCGGTAAATGTGACACCATTTCCAAAATTCCAGATAAACTCCTGACCCGCTTCGGAAATATTGTTAAAGACAGCAACATACGGAACGCACCCACCGGGCGGTGTTTCAAATATTGCTTTTACATTCGGCGCCAGCCTGATTGTTCTGGTAATTGAATCAGGTGCATTACAATAATTGGTATCTACAAGTACCAGTTTCACATTGTAGGTGCCCTGCGAAGCATAAGTATGTGTAACATTCCCGGGGCCTGCAACAACCCTTGGTGTGTTATCTCCGAAATCCCAGATAAATGAATTTGCCCCAAAAGGTTTCCCGGAAGGTGCTGTTGAAAGATTATCAAATGAATAACTCAGGCTTTGACAAGGAGGTAATTTAACAGCACTAAGATCAAGGGTAGCCTTATCGTTTCTTACTTTGATATTAATATAAGAAGTATCCCTGGTAATACATTTCGTGAGGTCGATTGCAATAAGCATTACTCTGTAATTGCCGGCAACAGTATAAATATGGTTTACGTCAGAAGTAGGACTTACCACTACAGGTGAACCATCGCCAAAATTCCATTCATAGGATTTTCCAACACCGAGAGTATCGGTAAAGTCGACAGAAAGAGGTAAACATCCCGCTGTATCATTAGGAACTCCATTGATGGAAGAACGGGCTCCCGCTCTTACGCCATCATAGTCAAATAAAAGTTTGAAAGCTGCCAGATTACATTCGCCACCACTTCCGGTATTGAGTGCCCCATTCACAGGAGCTACAACTCCCGGGGTAATCGGGAAAGGAATTGTTATCGGAGAAGTTGTACAAGCCCTGTTACCACCACAGTTGGCGCAGATCGCAGAGTATATCACACCATTGGCATCAAAGCGGCTGGTACCACCATCCACATGATCACCTTCACCACCACTCTGACCAAAAAAGGAACCATACAACTGGCTGGTAGCATTCTTCTCCATTACAAAAAAGTAGAAATCCCGGTTATCAGTTGTCGTTTTGATGGCGTCAGGAGTCACCCTCATGCCTGCAGTTCCGGATGTTTTTGTGTCAAAACAACTGGTGCCTGAACAGGGATTCAGCCTTCCTCCCCAACCTGAAACATATACATTCTCACACCTGTCCACAAGGAATGCCACGGGTGAAATATTCGGAATTGATCCTGGGGTGCCATATGTTGTAGAATATACATAGGCAGACAGGTTCGGTTGTAGTTTTGAAATGAATTGTTTGGCATTCACATCAACATAGCTGGCGTTAAGTACAGTCCAGCTTCCAAGCGTTATACCCATAACATAAGGAAATCCGACCCTGTCGAATTGTATGCCATATATGATATCAAGGGAAGATGTTCCCAGATAGGTAGTCTGAACTATGCTGGAGCCGCTGTTATTAAAAACGGTAATATAGCCGTCGATGTCGCCATTAGCACCCTGAAATGTAGGCTGAATACTTCCTGTTTTATTACCCGGCAGGTTATTACTCGATGTAGCCCCCGCCATATACACATTTCCGGTTACCGGGTTCAATGCAAGTACAAAACCCGCATCATCCTGGGAACCGCCAAAATAGGAACTGAAAGTCAGGTTTGAAAGCGTTGGTGTGAGCTTTAGAATTACAGCATCCTGTTTGCCGCCGATCGTATTCTGCACCGGACTAACCAGGGGGAAATCACCTGATTGGGTACTTGCAGCAATATAAATATTCCCGGCGTTGTCTATTATAACTTCACTGCGCGCATTGTCGCCATAATTATAAAGCAATGAATTACAGGTAGGGCTAACCGAAGCATCGATATTCGCACCGTCTATACCTGAACCTCCGATTTTTACAGAACCGATAAGATCGGATCCTGCTGCATTTAATTTTGTTACGATGATATCTGTACCTCCCAAAGGTCCGAAGTTTGAACCCCGGACCGGGTAATTTCCTGAAGTGGTTCTCCCGAGAACAATCAGATTACCTGCCGGATCTGAAATCAGGCTGTGTGGATAGTCCTCGCCATCTCCACCAAGATATGTTGAATACATGCGTGCGTTTCCGTTAGGGGCAAATCTCGTGATACCAATGTCCACTCCTGCATTTCCGGAACCGCCGCCGAAGGTTTGCTGAAAAGCGCCGACTGTAATGGGATAACCCTGACCAAAAACAATCCCTCCCGAAAATAAACTACCATCAGGCCCGGGAGTGGCAGTATAGCCCCAGTTGCCCGCAGTACTTCCGGTGAAGGTTGAAAAAATGAGTGTCGGGTCAATTACCAGCCTTGCGGAACGATCGTAATTTTTTAGTCTGAATTTTACCTGGTCACCCGTGATCTCAAACCTGCAATCGACTGTCATTTTTTTGCCTCCGACAACCTGCCAGGAATATGGCGATAACTCCTTTGCTTCGCCAACCGAAGTTTTTATGATGAGCTGACCGTTTTTAACAGACAATTGATCCGCGCCAGTGTATTTCATAACGATGCGGCTGGCATCAGCTCCAGGCTCAAGGATAAGATCGTATTTCAACTGACCATTATCTGAATAATACCTCACATCTATCCCGGGATAAATATTTTTATAGGTGATTGTTTTGTATGAGCTGACTCCGCTTTTCCAGCGCGAAGGATCATTGCCGATAAAATAATTATTTCCTGAGCTGAGTACATCCTCCATTACAGGCGCACCTGAAACTGCGCCAAGAAATTGCACCTGGTAATGATGGGAACGCATAGTCAAAGGCTCTTTACCAACCGGCGGCGGTGGATGCATGCTTTTAGACTGATCTGAACTGGAATTATGATCATGCCCCCCGTGAATATTGTCAAGTAATTTCTTGTAGTCTTCCGGATGATTCATTACTACTGAAAAACCTTGCGGCTTCAGAAAAAATGCACCGGAACCAAAATCAGTTTTGAACTGGAATTCCTTGCCCCATTGTCCTTTATTCTCTGTAAATTCTAAAGCATAATACGACTGAGCTGACAGTCGGTTGAATGTGAGCAGGAGGAGGATTGCGAGAAGGATTTTCTGGTATCCGGACTTAGGATTCATTGTGTTCGTAAATAAAAATACGGCGAAAAAGCTTTAAAACTTGTTAATTATCCGCTACGCGATCCGGCTCCAGGGAACTCCTTTCTTCCTGGAAATCAATTGATCCAGAAAATGACGGAATTCATTGTCGGGTGAAGCCTTGTCGGCTGCAATTATTTTCTCCGCAATTATTTTGGTTTTTTCAAGCAATAGTTTGTCTGTCAGTATATTGGCAAGTTTAAGTTGAACGGCACCGCTTTGCCTTGTACCTTCAATATCACCTGGTCCACGAAGTTCCAGATCTTTTTCGGCGATCTTAAATCCATCATTCGTGGCACAGAGTACACCGAGTCTTTCTCTTGCTTCTGCTGATACTTTATTTCCTGTTAATAAGATACAATAACTTTTCTCAGATCCACGACCTACCCGCCCCCGAAGCTGATGTAACTGACTAAGTCCGAATTTTTCAGCGCTCTCAATAACCATTACCGAAGCATTGGGAACATTTACACCAACTTCGATTACTGTTGTACTTACCATTATTTGTGTATCTCCAGAAACAAAACGTTGCATGTTCACTTCCTTCTGTTCAGCAGGCATCTTTCCGTGTACCATACTCACAAAAAATTTTGGCTCGGGAAACCAGGCTTTAACATTTTCATAGCCTTTCATCAGGTTTTCATAAAATAATTTCTCGCTTTCTTCAATTAAGGGAAATATTATATAGGCCTGACGACCCTGTTCAATCTGATGGCGGATAAATTTCATTACCTGTGGACGGCTGTCTTCCAAACGATGGGTCGTGATTATCGGTTGCCTTCCGGGAGGCATTTCATCAATAATGCTTGTGTCGAGATCTCCATAAGCAGTCATCGCTAAAGTACGGGGGATCGGAGTGGCAGTCATCACCAGTATATGGGGTGCTATATCAGCTTTTTCACGCAGCTTTGCCCGTTGTTCAACACCGAAACGATGCTGTTCATCTATAATTGCGAGCCCGAGTTTTTTAAACTGAACTGCAGTTTCAATCAATGCATGTGTACCAACGAGAATTTTCAAATCCCCTTCTGCAGCCCGGGAAAGGATTTTTTTTCTTACAGCTGCTTTTGTTGAACCTGTCAGTAATTCAACGCCTACAGGCAGATCGCCAAGCAGATCGCGTATAGAATCAAGATGCTGCTTTGCAAGAATTTCAGTAGGAGCCATCAGGCAGCTCTGGTATCCATTATCAGCAGCGAGCAGCATACTCATCAGCGCCACCATTGTTTTACCGCTTCCGACATCGCCCTGTAATAAGCGGTTCATCTGGTGCCCGGTACCGGTATCCTTCCTGATTTCCTTCAACACTCTTTTCTGAGCTCCCGTAAGTTGAAACGGAAGGTGTTTGCTGTAAAATGTATTAAAGAGTTCTCCTACTTTTCCGAAAACATATCCTTTCGAGTGCAGGTGCCTGTTAGTCCGGATCATCCCATACTTCAACTGACCTATCAGCAACTCTTCAAATTTAAGTCTGTACAATGCCCTGTCCCGGCTGATCAATGAATCAGGGAAATGGATATCCCGGTATGCAAGGAATCTGCTGATAAGCTTTTCCCTTTCCATTATCCTTCCGGGAAATATCTCCGGAAGATCATTCTCAGAAATAAGTGAAAAAAGAGTGGCAGTGAATTTACCAAAATTTCTTCCTGTAATACCCCGGGCTTTTAATTTTTCAGTTACGGGATAAACGGGCTCCAGAAAATTTCGGGCACCGGGTTCATCGGGTTGAATATTTTCTATTTCGGGATGAGTAATCTGAGGTTGACCAAGAAAATAACTCAGCTTTCCAAATAGGAGGTATTCTTTTCCTGGTACAATATTTTTCTGAATCCATGATATTCCCTGGAACCAGGTAAGACCCAGTTGACCACTGCCATCTCTGAGTGTGGCTGTTAATCTCCGGCTCCTGTTATCACCAATTATATTTAAGTCGGTGAGGCGGCCTTTCACCTGAATAAAATCTGTTTCGGGATTGATCTCGCGAATCAGATTAATTTTTGTTTTATCAACATACCGGTAAGGAAAATGATTGAGCAGATCACGGAATGTGTGAATATTCAATTCCTTTTTCAGCAAATCCGCACGTTGCGGACCTACTCCCTTAAGGTATTCTACAGGATTTGAAAGTATGTTGGGAAGAAATGAAATAACAGGTATTTCCGGCAAAAATAAACAATTCCATTCCCTGCTCCATGTGAATTCACAAAAACAGAGTCCTGAAAAAATCAATAAAGCCGCGTTTTTAAATCAGACCTGGTATTATTGTTTGATTATTTTTCTTACCACTTTTTCTGCCCTTTCAATAACAATTTCAACAGCATACATTCCCTTGGAAAGACCGGAAATATTGAAAGTATGAATCAACTCCCTCGAATTTTTTATCAGGGCGGCTGTCAATACCGGCCTGCCTGTTATATCGTAAAATGTGACCTGCGTCCTTCCGTCAATTTCGGCATCTACTGTAAGCGTAAGCTTATTTTCTGCAGGATTTGGAAAGAACCCGATATTGGGAATAAGTCGACGTGCAGTATTATTTTTAACAATGATATAAACATTTTTCTGACTGGTTCCGCCTGAATTGTCAGTGATGGTTAAGTTGAAAAGGTAAGTGCCAGGTATAAGGCCGGCAACAATGGTTTTCAAACTTTCAGGGCTCAGGATCTGTGGTGAACGTGGCCCTTTTACATATTGCCATTTCGCAGATGCAACTGTTCCGTCCGGATCGAAAGAAGCACTCGCATCAAGTTCCGTATTCTGAACAGGAAGCCGTACAAAAACCGAATCAGCTGTTTTAATAACCGGTGTTGTATTCGGGCCGGTGTTTCCTGAAACTTTAACTGTGGCTTCGTCACTCACTGACGAACCCCGGTTATCGGTTACCGTAAGTTGAAAAACATATTCACCTGCTTCCAGTTCACTAAGTGATAATTTGGCCGTGTTTCCTCCTGCCAGTAATCCTTTTGCTGGTCCGCTGAGTTTAATCCAGCTCCACACACTGATGCT
This sequence comes from Chitinophagales bacterium, assembly GCA_015654495.1. Taxonomy (GTDB): domain Bacteria; phylum Bacteroidota; class Bacteroidia; order Chitinophagales; family Chitinophagaceae; genus Pollutibacter. Next base: position 1,837 of record JAATGW010000322.1, on the reverse strand, counting down.
TCCATCAGGATCATGCGAGCCACTTCCATCCAGGGTTACAAAGTCTGTTGGCAGTACAATTGCTTTATCTGCGCCGGCATCAGCTACTGGTGGCCGGTTCGATGCACTGAGTGGCGGGTTGACTTTGATCTGAACATCGTCGGTAGCAGTTCCTCCACGATCGTCGGTTACTTTCAGTCTGAATATATAAGTACCCTGCAGCAAACCTGTAATAGTTGTCTGCGCTGCGCCAGGTGTCTGAATCGCTCCGCCACCGCCTGCAGGACCGGAAAATTTCGTCCATGAATAACTTACTACAGCGCCATCGGTATCAGTGCCGGTGCCTTTCAATGCGACGGTATTTAAAGGAAGGCTGATATTCTGATTGGGACCCGCATTTGCTTTTGGTAACTGGTTTGCAGGCGGCAGTGGAGCATCGTTCACCTTCACCTGAACATCGTCGGAATCAACATCTCCGTCGTTATCGGTAACGGTTAAACGGAAAATATATGTTCCCTTCTGTAAAGCATTCACAGCGGTTTCAGCAGTTGCCGGTGCTGCAATACTCCCTCCCGCAGGTCCTGATACTTTTGTCCACTGGTACTTGCTGATTGTTCCATCACTGTCAGTACCCTTGCCCTTTAAAGCAGCTGTGTTCTGAGGTAAGTTAACAACAATGTCAGCTCCTGCGTCAGCAACCGGAGCCTGGTTCGCTTGTGCGTTACCGGCAGCAAATAAAATTCCACCGGAAAGGTGCGTGAGAAAATTATCGTCAGTAAATGATTCGTCAGTATGCCCCATGGCAGTATACCAGGCCCTTCCACCATCAAACTCATGAAACCAGGCGATAGGATGATTGCCACCCATGGTACCTCCGTTATAGGAGGTTTCATCGATGCTGATAAGAGGAGTAACCGGTGATTGAAAATTTCCGAAATTATACCATTCGTCGGTGCGCGTCCAGGAAGCAGGCAAAGCGCCATTTCCAGGAAGAGCTGAGTTTGCAACATTCAATTTTGCCTGTTGAATATCCGGATGCCCGTTAAACCAGGCGCCTACAAGCTTACCATACCATGGCCAATTGTATTCTGTGTCTGTGGCCGCATGCACGCCTGCAAATCCACCACCCGATTTAATATATTTTTCAAAAGCTGTTTGCTGGGTATTGTTGAGAATGTCGCCGGTTGTGCTCATAAAAACCACGGCTGCATAGCCCTCCAGATTTCCGGTATTAAAATCGGCTGCATTCTCTGAACTAACTACTGTAAATCCATTGTCATTGCCGATTTTTCTTATTGCATCAATTCCATTGGAAATGGAACCATGCCTGTATCCTGCTGTTTTGGAAAATACCAGGATCTTTCTTTGGGAAAAACCAGAAAGAGCAATTACGGCCAGTAAAAAAAGCAATAAAATTCTCCTGAGTATCAGGGTGTAGCGTTGTTTCATTGGGATAAGAAATTAATGTTTCACCGGTATAGATTCGTGTAATCATTTCCGGTAGTAACATTATTTTCCGATGGAATGAATGCTGACCAGAATATACATGTTCAGGCTACAGCATACCCATGATTTCATTTCTGAAAAAAGCAGAAACGAAGAAGTTGAAACTGTTTACTGACTATGTACAAGGGTCGGAGAATTTAATAACGGTACTGCAAAGCCTGAAATTGCACAGACCTTATCTGTCGGTTTCTTTTAGTCATCAAAAAAACAAAAAGGGCGGACCATTAGTCCACCCTTTCCTGTATTCAACTCATAAGTGTTTCTCTTACTGTTTGACCACTTTGCGAACCACTTTCTCCGCCTGATCAATGGAGATCTCTACCGCATACACCCCGTCTGAGAGGTTGCTGAT
>JAATGW010000440.1 GCA_015654495.1 Chitinophagales bacterium | reverse complement strand
ATGGCAATGAATCCCGGAGAAGTGGATGCAATGGCCTGTGTAACCGGAAAACCCATTTCGCAGGGTGGTGTACGCGGGCGCAGAGAAGCAACAGGGCTCGGTGTGTTTTTTGGCATCCGCGAGGTATGTAAGATACCTGAAATGATGGATCGTCTGGGTCTTACACCTGGTGTTGAAGACAAAAGAGTAATTGTACAGGGGCTCGGTAATGTGGGTTATCATTCAGCCAAATTTTTCCAGGAGGCAGGAGCTAAGATTACTGCCCTTGCGGAATATGAAGGTGCCATTTATAACGACAATGGATTGGATGTGGAAGCTGTTTTCCAGCATCGTAAAGCAACGGGATCCATACTCAATTTCCCCGGCGCAACCAATTTTAACGCAAGCAGCGATGCATTAGAAAAAGAATGTGATATCCTTATTCCTGCAGCACTTGAAAATGTTATTAACGGTGAAAATGCACCAAGGGTAAAAGCAAAAATCATTGGGGAAGCTGCAAACGGTCCGCTTACTCCTGAGGCTGACGACATTTTTGTTCAGAAAGGAATTCTTGTAATTCCGGATATGTACCTGAATGCGGGCGGGGTTACTGTTTCTTATTTTGAATGGTTAAAAAACCTTAGCCATGTACGTTATGGACGCCTGGAGAAAAGATTCACTGAAAACCAGAATGCACAGTTGCTGGAGCAGATGGAAGAATTAACAGGAAAAAAAGTATCGGGCACACAAAGGGAACTGATGCTTCACGGCCCTGATGAAGTTGATCTTGTACGCAGCGGCCTTGAAGAAACGATGATCAATGCGACGCATGAAATTATAGATGCATGGAAAGCAAATCCGGAAATAAAAGACATGCGTACAGCTTCCTTTGTAGTAGCTATTAATAAAGTTGGCACCAGCTATTCTGAGCTTGGAATATTTCCATAAGGTGCGTCATTTCCACCAGGTATACGCCTCGGCGTATACCTGGTGGATTTCAAAATTTTTCATTCTGATCCCGGGGAATTTCATCTTGCCTGAGCCGCATTTTCCTGGTATAAAACGAGTTTTCTATCTCACTTAAAAGCAGATAAAATTGAAAATTGCATTTATCATTTTCAATGGCATCACGTGGATGGATCTTATCGGCGTTTACGAGCCCGTGCAGAAACTGAAATCGACAGGTTATATTCCTGATCTGGACTGGGATTTTTGCAGTTTTACCGAAGATGTGGCAGACTACGGAAGGTTCCAGGTAATTCCCACGCAGGTAAAAAATGATTTGTCCGGTTTTGATGCGATCGTTGTTCCGGGTGGCAAAGGCACACGCGAACTTATGAATGATGCTGCTTTTACAGACTGGTTGAAAACCAGTTCCAATGTCAGGTACAAAATTTCCGTTTGCACCGGCAGTCTGCTTCTCGGAGCCGCGGGATTTTTAAAAGACAGAAAGGCTACCACTCATTTTGACGAATATGAAACCCTGCGACCCTTCTGTAAGGAGGTAATGACGGACCGGGTTGTAGCAGATGGTGATTGTATCACTGCCGGAGCAGTTACATCATCAATAGATCTTGGACTTCATCTTTGCCGTGAGTGGGCGGGCGATGAGGCGGCTATTGCGATTCGTTACAAAATGGACTATAGGCAGTAGGCAGTAGGCAGCAGGAACAGCCAGTTTAGAGTGGATAGGGGAAGTGTTTAGTTCTGCTTTACAAAATCAATATTCTCAAACAAAATAGTGGCTCTTCTGGCGGGTATATCTACTTTAACTTTTGCCGGATACTTGAAACCTGAATTATCAACGGCATATTCAATCGTTCCCATCAGGTCATCGTCTTCATACATTGTCGTAAATGTAATCCGCCGGATAATAAAGATAATCTTGTCTGCATCAATGGTAACCTTATCATCGGGAATCATAAAATCACCGCCGTTCAATTCAATTAGGCCACCAGTATCCGGATTCAATTGGGCGGCCTGATAAAAAGAATCCAGCTTATTATCCGGAGGGCCCATATATTTCACTACCATTTCGGCGACAGCAGCAACCATTTTATTTTCTTCATTGTCAGCAACCACAGAAGCATCCGCTTTTTCTGTCAGCAACAGTTTACCATCTTTCCCCCATTTTAATTGAAACAAGCGCTGAGCCTGGTTCTTATCTTTTGCAGACATACCAGCTTTCATATTCCAGGAATATTGACGAAGCGCGTGAAGGTTTTCCAGTGCTGTATTCAATAATGCTGCTCTTTGGCTTGAATCAGAATGCTGCGCAGACATTATTCCAGGCGAAAGAATAAGAACAACAATCAAAGCAGAGATAATCAATCCAGTATTTCTTTTCATTCTTAATAAACCCGGCTTTTTAAATTGATACCGGATAATCCGGAAACTCATCCATCCAACCAATGCTGTTATTTTTTCTCTCCGCAACAAAACAACTTCTGCCGTTTGTTATCGCAAGAAAAGAAACAGGAATCACCATATTATACCTGAGCACCTGCATAATCACTTTTTCGGAAAGGTCAATCTGAGGAGCCTTACATTCAACCAGCATCCACGGTTGATGGTTACCGTTATAAACAAGGATATCAAAGCGTTTCTTCATTTCACCGAGCCGGATTTCCTTTTCAACTGCAATCATGGTGCCGGGAAATTTTTTAACATCCGTCATCCATTTAAGCAGGTTCTGACGAACCCATTCTTCAGGAGTCAGGCGTATCCATAATTTTCTGTGGGGATCAAAAATCTCTTCCTTACCCGGCAGTCCCCTTGTCCGGAAATCCGGCTCCGGGTAGTTGATCACTATCATATCTGCAAAGTTGTGTTACTTTTATATCAGGCACAAATAAACAGATCAGGGAATGAATACAAAAGAAGATATCGTCAAAAACTGGTTGCCCCGTTATACAGGAGCCAAACTGGACAGTTTCGGGAAATACATCCTGCTTACAAATTTTTCAAATTATGTAAATCAGTTTGCAAAATGGAATAAGGTAAAGATCATTGGTGCCGATAAGCCAATGCAGTGCGCAACTGCCGGTGGGATCACGATTATTAATTTCGGTATGGGCAGCCCAACTGCCGCAACAGTCATGGACCTGTTAACCGCAATAAGTCCTAAAGCAGTTCTCTTTCTTGGCAAATGCGGCGGACTCAAAAAACGTAATAAGCTTGGAGATCTCATCTTGCCCATAGCGGCTATCCGTGGTGAAGGGACATCAAACGATTACTTTCCACCGGAAGTTCCTGCCCTGCCCGCTTTTGCACTTCAGAAGGCTATTTCAACAACCATACGTGAATATGAAGTTGATTACTGGACCGGAACAGTATATACTACCAACCGGCGCGTATGGGAGCATGATGAAGAATTCAAAGCTTATCTGCAGAAAGTGCGCGCATATGCCATCGACATGGAAACGGCAACTATCTTTTCTGTAGGATTCTATAATAAAATTCCAACTGGCGCCTTACTGCTTGTGAGCGATCAACCTATGACTCCGGATGGCGTCAAAACAGAAGCAAGCGATAAAAAGATCACTTCCAGCTATGTTGATAATCACCTGCGGATCGGAATTGATTCGCTCAAACAGCTTATCAACGACGGACTAACGGTCAGGCACCTTCGATTTTAGAGATTTACAAAACCGCGGCCGGAAAATTTTCAAACACCGGACAAACAGCAGTAAAAAAATGTATTATTCCCCTGCAATATAGTATGATCCCCCTGCTGGAAATAAAAGATCTGACAATAACATTCGATTCTGAAAAAAACAGCGTTCCGGCACTGAAGAATGTGAACCTTAAAGTGAATCGTGGGGAAATTACCGCAGTGGTGGGAGAATCAGGATCAGGGAAATCGGTTACGGCAATGTCTGTGCTGCGGTTATTGCAAAGTCCGCCGGCACGCTATGTATCAGGACAAATTCTCCTTTCACAAAACAAAGAAGCTCCGATCGACTTACTTACACAAAGCCCGGAGACTATCCGCCTTATCCGGGGTAACAGGATCGCCATGATTTTTCAGGAACCCATGACTTCGCTTAATCCTGTGCTTAGCTGTGGAAAACAGGTTATGGAGGCAATCCTTGTGCATAACAATATCGATTCAAAAACCGCCCGCGAAAGGGTTTTGCGGCTTTTTGAAAAAGTTCGTCTCCCTGAACCCTCCGTTATTTTTAAAAAATACCCTCATCAGCTGAGCGGTGGTCAGAAACAGCGGGTAATGATTGCGATGGCTATGAGTTGCTCACCCGATTTGCTGATTGCTGACGAACCTACTACGGCCCTGGATGTGACAGTACAGAAAAGCATACTAGCCCTCATTAAAGAGCTGCAGCATGAAAATAAAATGGGGGTAATATTCATCACACATGACCTTGGACTTGTACAGGAAATTGCTGATAGTATTGTAGTTATGTACAAAGGAGAAGTTGTGGAGAGTGGAGATGCAAAAAAAATACTGACAGCTCCCGGTCACCCCTACACGCAGGCATTACTCGCTTGCCGCCCTGCCGGGAAGCGAAAAGATGAACGGTTGCCTGTTGTAAGCGATTTTCTGAAGGAACATGCAAATGTTCAACCGGAGCTGAAAACCAAAACCCTTCGTGAAAAAGTAAAGCCAATAATTTCAGACAAGCCCCTGGTCCTTGTTGAAAATATTTCGGTAGCCTACAAAAGCAACGGACTGATTCGAAAAAAGAAACATATTGCAGTTGACGATGTGAGTTTTGAAATATTTCCCGGAGAAACCCTGGGACTTGTTGGAGAATCCGGTTCCGGGAAAACCAGTTTAGGCCGGGCGCTGGTGGGGTTAACACCAATACATTCGGGAAGGATACTTTTTGACGGCAGAGACAGCAGTATGTTCAATAAAAAGCAATGGAAAGAAATCCGTCAGGAAGTTCAGATTGTTTTCCAGGACCCATATGCATCGTTAAATCCAAGGATGACGGCTGGTAATGCAATTGCCGAACCCTTGGTGGTACATGATCCGGCTTTAAATTCTGCTGCACGCAAGTCGCAGGTTCTGGATCTGCTGGACAAAGTGAATATGGGAGCCGGATATTTTAACAGGTATCCCCATCAGTTTTCCGGCGGCCAGCGTCAGCGGATCGGTATTGCAAGAGCCCTTATCCTTGAGCCGGAGTTTATTGTTTTTGATGAATCAGTATCAGCGCTTGATGTAAGCGTTCAGGCCCAGGTATTGAATATGCTGCGTGATCTTAAGGAGGAACTACAGTTCACTGCCTTATTTATCTCACATGATCTTTCGGTAGTCCATTATGTGAGTGACAGGATACTGGTAATGCATCAGGGTAAGATTATTGAAACCGGAACGGCCGACGAGATTTTTCTGAATCCAAAAGAAGAATATACCCAAAAACTGGTTAGCGCAGTACCTGGCAATCCATTTAAGGCGAGCTTCAAATAATTTCAAACCGGTGAATAAGGATTAAATAGTAAACTGTATTTATTTGATTTTCAACGAATAGTGTCGAATTATTTGTTTTGTAAAATATTAACCCGATCGCATCCTTTTTTCATATAACTTTGCCGGCCTTCAGCCTAGTCAGGGAACAACCTGGTACCGTAAGATCAGGTTTGCATGCGTAGTTCTGCGAATGGATTGGATGATATGCCGGTTTGTTTCATGTGGACTGAATTTAAATAAATAGATGCATGAAGTTATCCCAGTTCCGTTTTGACCTCCCTTTAAACCTTATAGCTCAGTATCCCACTAAAAAAAGAGAAGACGCGCGTATGATGGTCGTGCACCGCGAAACCGGGCAGATCGAAAATCGCCATTTCAGGGATATCATGGAATATTTCGATGATAAGGACGTATTTGTAGTAAACAACACCAAAGTATTTCCGGCCAGGATGTATGGCAGGAAAGAAAAGACGGGTGCGAAAATTGAAGTTTTCCTGCTCCGGGAACTTAATAAGCAGAATCGCCTCTGGGATGTGATCGTTGATCCCGCAAGAAAGATTCGTGTCGGTAACAAACTTTATTTCGGGGAAACCGATGAACTGGTTGCTGAAGTAATTGATAATACCACTTCGCGCGGCCGTACTATCCGTTTTCTTTTTGATGGCCCTGAAGAGGAATTTAAGCAGATCCTCAACAACCTGGGTGAAACACCTTTACCGAAATACATCAAACGCAAACCGGACGAAGAAGACCGTGAGCGGTACCAGACTGTTTATGCGAAACATGAAGGTGCGGTAGCTGCTCCTACAGCTGGTTTGCATTTCAGCATCGAACTGATCAAACGCCTTGAAATACAGGGAATCCGTTTTGCCGAAGTGACCTTGCATACCGGCCTTGGAACTTTCCGGCCTATTGAAGTTGAAGATCTGAGTAAACATAAAATGGATGCGGAATACTACCGCATCGAAAAAAACGCCTGCAAAGTAGTTAACAAAGCAAAAACGTCCGGACATAGAATCTGCTCAGTAGGTACTACAACAATGCGTGCACTCGAAACATCTTTCACTGCAGAAAAATTATTGAAACCTTCAGAAGGATGGACGAATATCTTTATTCATCCTCCGTATAAATTTTCTATTTCTGATGCGCTGATAACCAATTTCCATCTTCCAAAAACAAGTCTTCTGATTATGACCTGCGCATTTGCCGGATATGATCTTGCGATGGAAGCGTATAAAAAAGCAATTAAGGATAAATATCGTTTCTTCAGTTATGGAGATGCGATGTTGGT